>NC_013162.1:1702500-2002500 GCF_000023285.1 Capnocytophaga ochracea DSM 7271
AAAATTGTCAATTATCCATTGTCAATTGTCAATTGAAAAATATGTTTTTTATCCCTATATGTTAAAAAAATAAGGTTACAGGTAGTAGGTTATAGGCATTAGGGATTACCCTGAAACCTAACCCCTGACACCTAAAAAGTTTAAGGTGGTTATAGTCAAAGGTCTCACCTCTTACCATTCCGAACAGAGCAGTTAAACCTTTTAGCGCAGATGGTACTACGGTCACGTGGGAGAGTATGTCGCCGCCTTCTTATAAGAAGAGCAATTCTGATAAAGAATTGCTCTTTTTTTATTTGTTTATTTCTATAATGCAAAAAAAAATAAGGAGTTTTACTCCTTATTCTACAATCTCTATATCTACCTGTATCAATCCTTTGTTTTTATTGTCAGTGATTTCCATAAAGGCGCGTTTAGAGAGGTCGAGCTCTCTCCCTTTGGTAAAGGGACCTCTATCAGTAACAGTAACAACTACTGATTTGCCATTTATGCGATTGGTAACCTTTAGTTGAGTACCAAAAGGCAACGAGGGGTGTGCCGTGGTGAGTTTACTATTGCTAAATACAGCCCCACTAGCAGTTTTTCTTCCATTGAACTTATCGTGATAATAGGTAGCTGTTACATTGGTCTTATAAACGCCTGTTTTTATATTCGCAGTCTTTTTTGTAACTGTTTTTTTTTCGTGAGGATATCTATGGCTATCTACAGTGCTACAAGCCTGTAAAGCTAATAGTCCTATAAGACATATTGCTATTTTCAAAAAGTTATTCTTCATATATTTTCTTTTTTAGTTTATGTTTCTTTTCTAGAAGTAAACGATGCTTTACTATTGCAAAGCATCGTTTTTATATTACTTAAAATGTTTTATAGGTTACCTACTTTTAGTACCCAAATGTTAGAGTTTTTAAATTCAGGACGTTTCAACAAGTTGAGCAATGTTTCACCTGCTTCACCGCGCGATTCATAAGCTCTATCAATATAGATATAGTGCATACCATTTTCTTTATTCTTAAATGTGAATACTTTGATACCTAAATTCTCTATATCTCGTCTCATTTGGTAAGCTCCTTTAGGATTTTGGAATACTCCTGCAATCACATAATAGCCTTGTGATATACCCTCTATTTTTGGGTCTTCTACCACTCTTATGCGCTTGTCTAATTCTTCTTGAACAGTAGGTGTTTTAGTTGTTGTTTTAGGAGTTTCTACCGTAGGTGTTTTTGTTTCTGTTACCGTAGGAGTTACTACCTTAGGAGTTGGAGGTGTTACCACAGTAGGTTCAGGAGGAGTGGTCTTAATTGGTTTCTTAATATGATGTTTGCCACCAAACTGATAAGAAACTACCACATCATAACTACCACCCAATTCAGCTACATAGTTAGCAATGGTTTGTTCGTAGCCAAATCCTACGCTCAAGTGGTTAGTCACGTTGAAGCCTAAGCCACCGAAAGCTCCATATTTTTGGTCATAACCGGCGTAAGCCCAACCCAGAGGAACGTCCAACATCACGTGTCCGCCCATTTGAAAATTATCTTTGGTTCTCTTAGCTTTAGCATATACACTGAAAAAACCATCTTCTAAGAAATCACTGCGAGAATCCAATTCTTTGCGATACATCACGTGAGCGGTGAGCGACTTTTCATTAAAAGGCACTGCCATTTCTCCTGCCGAAAACGAATAGTCTAAGAGGTTTTCCGCGGTAATACCAAAATGCCAGAAGTTAAAGTTTACGTCTACCCCTGGTTGTAAGTTGATGATACTCGTAGGTTTCGCATTCTCTATCAAGGGGTCTTGCACGTTTACGCGCACTTTATTTCTGTCGATACTACTGCGGGCAAACACTACGTTTAGCCCTAAGCGCAAAAAGTTATCATCTGATATCTCTACTTGGTGTACGTAGTTTCCTAGTATACCTATATTGGCAAATATACCTGCTGTACGTTGAAAAACCAACCCGTGAGCCATATTGTTGCCATCGTAGTAATCATTCTTTCTACCTGCATCGCCACCCCACTTCTTGCCATAAGAGAGCCCAAAGGTATTGAACTTATCTTCCTTAAAGCCCATCCACTGGTTGCGATGGAAAAAGGTAATTTGCGACTCATTCTTGCTAAATATTGAAAACGCAGGGTTCATCAGGTAGGTATTGTATTTTACATCCGTATGTCCAGGCATTTCGTAGGGTAGGTAATTACCATCACTTTGTCCAAATAAAAACTGAACACTAAGCGCCAACACTGTTATCGTTATGTTATGTACTATCTTCATCGTCAATTCTTATTTAAGTATTGTAATGGTTCCTTTCTTATCCACGCTTCTCGTTTCGCCGTTTTCGGTAATCTCACCTTTGAGGGTATAGATATAGATAAGCGCACGCTTGCCAAGGTCATTGAAAGTACGCTCATCAGGCCAATTATTTTGGTAGTTGTTTGTCGAGAGTACTTCTTTACCTTCTTGTGAGTATATCGTTACCTTCACTTTCGGAGTGAGGTATACCGACGGTATTTCCCACTTATCGTTAATACCATCGCCGTTAGGAGTTACCACATTAGGCACTTCCACCACTTGGTAGATATTCAGTTCAAAAGGCAATATGTTCTCGTCTGCTGCCACGCACGACTCCTCTTTCAGTGTATAAGAACCCGACATATCCTCAGAGGTCACCTCCAAAGTTGTGCCGTATTTCACCGTGCCGTCGTCTTTTGTCCAGCTGAATTTATTACCCCCTTCGGCAACTAATCTATCACCTATACGCACGTCGAACTTGCGCTCACGTGCTGTACTGGTTTGGTATACTTGTTTCACAGGAGCAGTGCCTTGACTGTCGCGCATTAAACTCAATTTCAAACCACCTACTTGGTAGTTCTTCACTTGTATATGAGCGCGTTTAGGGCAACCGCCGTTGTTAATTTCTAAATAGTATTCGCCTATTTCGTTCACGCTTGCCGTAGGGTTTTCACTGCCTATGGGAGTGTCGTTAGTGTAATTGGCACTCGTTACTTTCTTCCATACGTATGAAAAACTATCGGCTACTGATGAGTTAGGGTCGAAGCTATCAGCAGCTACGGTAAGACTAATAGTTCCTCCTTGGCAAAGGTATACGGTTCCCTTCGCACCGTCAGCCGACGATATTTCAAAATCGGGGATAGGAGTAAACGCTACCGGTTTTTCGTCCGAAGTCTTGATAATCGTGCCATAACTAACCCGCACTGAATATTTAGCCGATTCTGAGTTACCTGCGCGCGACACGACAAACTGTTGTCGGGTTTCGCCTGGCACATCGTTGCTGTCTTTTTGCCATTGGAAGTTAAAGAATTGGTAATCTATTTTCTTTACTTCCACCTGTTCTCCACTACTGCTTAGCTGTACGGTTATTTTTTGTACTTCAAGAGTGGTTTGCGTACGGGTTTCACAGTTGGTAGACGCTACCGTTCCTACTCTCACGCCTTTAATATCAGCAATGGTTTCAAAGTAAATAGGGGTAAGGCTGATACTTGTACCACAACTACCGCCATCGGTGATTTTTGCTTCGTATACGTCAGCCGATACAGGCGTATCAGTAACTGTGTATTCCACACCCGTAGCGCCTGTTATTACGGTGCCGTTTTTCTTCCATTCCACAGTAGGGTTGGTCATATTGTGCGATATTTTCAGTACCGTAGTTTTTGCAGGGTAGTAAATCTCGCGAGTGTTCATATCTTCCGCCCAACGTGCTGTGATAACGGTACGCTTTGCCACTACCGAGTTAGATGTAGCAGGGCAACCTCCGCCCGTACCGCCTATGGTAGCGTAATACACTCCTGTGGTAGTTACCCCATATTCGGTCATTCCTACCCCTTGTGCTATTTGCACGCGGTCTTTAAACCAAGTGTAAGTAGCCGTAGGGTCGGCACCCGTGGTAACCGTGAGCGTATACACCTCTCCACAGAAATCCACATTATCTACACTATTGTTAATGCGCAACGCATTGCTGTCCTGCAACTGGATATCTAATACATTCGATTCAGGAATGGCAGGAAACCCCGAAGCTGTTATTTTTAAACGGTATTTGCCATTTTGGGTAGCGCTGTTAAGGGTGATTTCTTGCGTGGTGTTGATATCCGTAAAGGCACCGCCCGTTTCTCTTTGCCATTGGAAAGTGAAAAACGAATAGTCGCTCGGGTCTATCGCAAGCTCAGTAGCGCCCGATACGGCTGTGATTTTGTCTACCGTGAGGTCTATGCTGTTCGTCTCGCAAGGCTGATAAGAAGTTTTAGGCTTGATGCTCACCTTGAAGCTATCAGGGGCTTTGAGTTCGTACTCCTCAGTTTCTATCGTCGAGGCACAACTGCCCGTTTGGGTTACTTGGGCTTTGTATTTGCCTGCGCTGGTGGCTACATAAGTATTGGCAGTTTGCCCCGGTATTTCCACCCCGTCCTTAAACCATTTGTACGAAGGATTTTGGGCAGTGGTGTTTACAGTGAGGGTACGCTGTTTGTTGGGCAACAATACATTGCCCCCTGTGGTAGTAATATTAGCTTTAATAGCATCTTTATGTTTTATCTCTATTTCATTGGAGCGCACATCGCAGGCACTGCCGTTGCCTATCTGCACGCGGTATTTACCCGGAAGATTATTGGGGGGCGACACCACATAGGTAGCCACCCCGTTAGTTTCGCCCAACTTAGTATTGTCGCGATACCACGTATAGGTCTCATTGCTCGCAGGGGTAGCCGTAAGGGTAAAACTCTCTGAGCTACATATCTCAGTAGCCGAACTACTTAGCACTAACGACTGTCCACCGCCTGCAACTTTTACAGTGATGTTGTTGGACTTTGAATAATTTCGGTCAAAGCAGTTATCGCCGTAATCGATAGCTACTATATATGTTCCTTCTTCAGTTACAGTAAGTTTAGGACCTGTTTGATTAGGTATTTTAATTCCCCAAGAACTACCGTGGTAAGAAGGGTCAAAAGGTTTTCTATACCAAACATACTTGTAGTCAGAAATATTGGTACTTCCAACACTAGTAAAAATTTGTGCTACTGATATTTCTAATGACTGTCCAGGACAAAGATTTATATTACCTGAAGGAGTAGTTTTTAAAGCTTGTGCTACATTCATATAAGAACCTTCAAATTCCTGATTAGGACTACTACCAATAGTAGCTATTATTTCGCTCGCAGGGTTGGTTGAACGTACGCGAATCCGGTATTTTTTACCCTTTAAAGTCTTAGGGAAAGTTACATAGGCTTCAAAGGTCTGGGCTGTATTTAATGTCTTTCCAGGCCAAAATTTTTCATTCTGAGTTTGTAGTACAGTTGGGTTATTGAAACTTCCATTAGCATCGGAAAGTTCAAATATATATTTATTATCAGCATTTGGAAGAGGGGGTGACCAACGTACACTAATTCTAAATCCTGAATCATCTTTTGGATTGTTTGGCTGAAGTTTCCCATTGTTAGTAGCACTTGCACAAACAAAAGAAAAATTTGTTTTTGCAGAAACTAGTTTATTATCTTGTCCTTGCACTCCTTCTATACCAAAGAAGTATAAGAGCAGAAAAACACTTATGTATTTAAAAAAATTGCTTACTTTCATTTTAAAATACGAATTAAAACATTGCTAAAAATACTATAAATCATACCCACTGGGTACTATACACGGTGCAAAGATACGAAAAAGAAATATCTACACAAAATTAATTGTCCATTTTTTTTACACTTTCCTGTCACCTTTACTCAACGTCCTTACCTGCTTTCTGTTATAACTCGCTGAAAATTATACACTTTTTATTATATAATCCCACTTCACATTCCCTATACCATCGCGCTACTCCTGTGAAATTTTAAGCATCAATTAAGAATCTTTTAAGAATGTTTAACGCAAAGCTTACGCAGGTAAAAGCTAAAAGATAAAACCACAAGCGGTATAATCCCCGTCTCTACATTTCCTTTTTGAAGAGGGCTAGGGGAGGTTTATCACCTTTTCCAGCTTGTCCCCCTTCGGGGGTTCGGGGGCTTACCAAATAAATAACTCGCCACATTCCCACTCATTGAGATAGCCAGCAACAACTGGGTATGTGTAAAGAGGAATATTTCCTCCTAGTGCCTATGGCCTAAGGCCTATCACCTATTTCTCTTTCTTTCGCCTCGAAACCCCGTTTTTAACATTTTTAGCACTGTTATATCGTGTTATAAGTCAATTACTTATATACCCTTTCTATACCAATCGTCCAAGATTCGTATAAGCTTCCTATAAGCTCTCTATAAGCTAACCCCACCCTTCTCATAGCCTTTTTTCACCAAAAACGCCCTTAACCTTCTTCTGAAAATCTCTGTTTCCTTCCGAATCCTCCAATCCATCCTCTAACCTGTCCGACCCGTCCATTCCCCTTGGTGGTATTATCAGTATTTTTGGCATTTTTGGCATTATTGGTATTTACCCCATTCTCTAATTTGCTAATTTCCTCATTCTCTCATTTCCTCATTTCCCAATCTTTCTTCATTCGCAATTATTTATTATCTTTGCCCCCGTATGAAAATCCTGATTATAGAAGACGAAAAAGAACTGCGCCTCACCCTGCGACAGTTCCTCGAACAAGAACACTTTTTGGTGGAAACAGCGAAAGACTACCCTTCGGGGCTAGCTAAACTTGCCGACTACGACTACGATTGCATCCTCTTGGACATTATGTTGCCCAACGGTAGCGGTATGCAATTGCTGGACGAGCTTAGGGCGATGAAAAAGAACCATTCAGTGCTTATCATCTCAGCGAAAGACTCGGTAGAGGACAAGGTGCTCGGACTCGAAAAGGGCGCTGACGATTATCTTGCAAAACCTTTTCACCTCGCCGAACTCTTGGCTCGCGTCAAATCAATTATACGGCGCAAAAACCAGCAAGGTGAGGAAGTGATTACCCTCAAAAACGTACAGTTTTTCCCCGAAACCCGTACCGTGAAGGTAGGCGATACAACCCTTACTCTCAACCGAAAGGAATACGACCTCTTGTATTACTTTATCATTCGTCCTGAACGATTGGTAGAGAAAACCACCCTTGCCGAAGCCGTCTGGGGAGATTATATCGACCAAGTCGATAGCCTCGATTTTATCTATTCGCAAATAAAAAATCTCCGCAAAAAACTCAAAACTGCCGAAGCCGAAATAGACCTCCAAGCGGTTTATGGCATTGGTTATAAATTGGTATAACTATGAAAATATCACTGAAAAACTACACCTTGCGCTACCTCACGCTCACCTTTTTGCTCATCTTGGCGGTGTGGGCGGCGGTGTTCTACGCTTATATTTTAGACGAGGTGTACGACAATATCGATGACGGACTGAAAGACAAGAAGACGCTCATTATCCAAAATATCCTTCGTCACCCCGAACTGTTAAAGATAAATGAATTTGGTATCGAAGACTTTAGAGTGTACCCCTCGCAAGATGATTTCTCCGACCATAATATTCTTAGTAATGCCTTTTTCTATATGCCTTTTGATGATGAAGACGAGCCATACAGGGTACTCAAAACGAGTTTCTACGACCGCGATATGAACCCTTATACGCTTGAAATACGCACCTCTACGGTAGAAAAAGACGATTTGCTGTTTAATTTAGCCATTGCGCTGGGGGTATTGTATGTGGTGTTGGTACTCTCAATGTATCTTGTCAATCTGTTAGTTATCAATAAAATATGGAAGCCTTTCAAGGGGATACTCACAGCTATTCGCCAATATGAAGTAGGAAATAAAACCAAACTACAACCTATCGTTACCGATGTGATTGAGTTCAACGTGTTGCACGACAATATCCAGCAAATGTGGCAACGCAACGAAGTAGTATTTGAAGAACAGAAAGTGTTTATTGAGAACGCTTCACACGAATTGCAAACACCCTTAGCTATTACTCTCAACAAATTAGAACTATTAGCCGATGACCCTTCACTGACCGAAAAGCAATTAGTTCAGCTTAGTGAAGTCAAGCAGTCACTAATGCGAATGACTCATTTAAACAAGTCGCTACTGATGCTCACCCGCATAGAAAATCACCAATACAAGCAAGCTGAGAGCATATCGTTTCAAGCGCTCACAGCAACTATTATAGAAGATCTCAGTGATTTAATAGCCTTTAAAGAATTGAAAATTACGGTGAAAGAAGATAGTGATTTTCAAGTGGAAATGAATAAGGATTTGGCAACGGTATTCGTGTCGAACTTATTGCGCAATGCCATTAAATACACCGAAAAGGGAAGGGAGATACAAGTCCGTTTAGAAGAAAACTGTTTTCAAGTGAAGAATACTGCCAAAGACGGAATACGCTTACACCCCAACAAGATTTTCCAGCGCTTCCACAAAGGGCAGCAGGACGCTACTTCCACCGGCTTAGGCTTAGCTATTGTAAAGTCTATTGCCGATAGTTATCAATTGCAGGTGAAGTATAGTTTTGAAGAGGAAATGCACTGTTTTACTTTAAAGAAGAAATAAAAAACAAAGGCTGTCCGAAAAACTATAACAGCATAAACTTTTCAGACAGCCTTTAATCATTAACCACTAATCATTAACCATTAATAAGATAGGGCAGTGGTCGCTATGTTTAGCCTCGGGGAGAATAAGTGCGCGCTCCATACGGTTTTCTAAGGGAGCAGATACCAAGTGATAATCGATGCGCCAACCCTTGTTATTGTTGCGAGCATTCGCGCGATAGCTCCACCACGAGTACTGATGTGCTTCTTTGTGGAAATAGCGAAAACTATCAATAAAACCACTCTTCATAAACTTATCCAACCACTCGCGTTCTATCGGAAGAAAGCCCGATACATTGGCATTTCGTATGGGGTCGTGAATGTCTATCGCCTCGTGACAGATGTTATAGTCGCCACAAATAACGAGGTTAGGCACCTTCTGTTTCAGTTTGTCTATGTACTTTTTAAAGTCAGCCATAAAAGTCAGTTTGAAGTCAAGGCGGTCAGGGTTTGTACCTGAGGGCAAGTACAGACTCATTACTGATAGCGTCTCAAAATCGGCGCGAAGCACCCGTCCTTCCTTATCCATATAGTCGATACCCGTACCTATTTCCACGTGCTTAGGTTCTATTTTAGAGAGTATCGCTACGCCACTATAACCTTTCTTCTCTGCACTGTGGTAATACTGATATTTATAGCCCAATTCCGAAAAAACTTCCGTAGGGATTTGGTCTTCTGTGGCTTTAATCTCTTGTAAGCACAACACATCGGGGTTAGCGCTTTTCAGCCACTCGGCAAAGCCTTTCGTAAGCGCTGCCCTAATGCCATTTACGTTATAACTGATAATTTTCATTAGTAGCCCGTTCCTTTTTCTCCTTTTAAGATAGCAATACCGTTCGATGTGCCAATGCGTTGTACCCCTAAGTTCACGTACTGCATAGCTGTTTCGTAGTCGCGTATACCTCCTGAGGCTTTTATTTTTGCCTTGTCTTGCACACATTCTTTCATTAGTTTCACATCAGCAAGGGTAGCCCCTCCTGAGCCAAATCCTGTAGAGGTCTTTACAAAATCCGCTTTAGCATCAAGAGCCATACGGCAAGCCAAGCGTTTTTCTTCGTCAGTGAGGTAGCAGGTTTCGAGGATTACTTTTAGCACTCTATTCTCACCTACACAGCGTTTCAGCGATATAATTTCGTCTAACGCTTTGTTCACTTCACCAGATTTTAACAAGCCTACGTTTAGCACCATATCAATCTCGTCGGCACCATCGGAGAGAGCTTCACCCGTCTCAAAGTATTTTGCTTTAGCCGACATTGCTCCTAAGGGAAAGCCTACCACGCTACACACCTTGATATCAGTGCCTGCTAAAAATTTCTTAGCTGTTGTTACATAACAGCTATTCACACATACCGAATAAAAATCGTACTCCACTGCTTCTTTGCAAAGGGTCTCAATATCCGCAATGGTAGCCGTTGCTTTTAGAAGCGTGTGGTCAATTAGTTTGTTTAATTCCATATTGTTTTAGTTAAAAGTTAAAACTGAAAAGAGTCCAACCGATTCTTTTCTATTTGTCAATTCTTATTTGTTCTTACACTCGTGTTATTACAACTTTCTTCTTAACAGTTGTAAGTAAAGAGAAGTCTAACGCACTTACTTCTGTTTCAAATCTTACAATTTCTGCCTGCGTAGCTCTAAATATTTTTGGCAAAGGTAGATATTTTTTTTCTAACAGCAAAGATAGTAAAGCGAATCTAAGAATTAAAAAGAGTGATTATCTCTGATTTACAATATCGTGATTGCTTTTGCGTCACATCTCTCGTCATTCATCATTCGTTATTTCTTCTCTTTTTCCCGTCACATTTCCCCTAGTGCCTATGGCCTAAGGCCTAGCACCTCTTCCTCTTTCTTTCGCCTCGAAACCCCGTTTTTAACATTTTTAGCGTTGTTGTATTATATTATGAATCAACTATTTATATACCCTTTCTATACCAATCGTCCAAGATTCGTATAAGCTTCCTATAAGCTCTCTATAAGCTAACCCCACCCTTCTTACACCCTTTTTTCACTAAAAATCCTCCCAACTCACTTTTTATATTTTTCGTTTTCCTCCGATAACTCAGACTAGTCCAATTTGTCCGACAAGTCAGACCCGTCAAAAAAACTTTTTATCACTACCCATTTGCTAATTTCCAAATTTCCTAATTCTCTAATTCTCTAATTTTCTCATTTTCTAATTTTATTTATCTATTATAAAATTTGCTCATTAATAAATTAATTCATACCTTTGCACCCTTGATTCGATAATAAAATTATGGCAGAAGAATTATATAACGAACAACAAAATTCAGCTGAATATTCGGCAGACAATATCCAATCCCTTGAAGGAATGGAACACGTGCGTATGCGCCCCTCAATGTACATCGGCGATGTGGGTACGCGCGGGTTACACCACCTTGTATACGAGGTGCTCGATAACTCTATCGACGAAGCGCTCGCAGGCTATTGCGATACTATTTCGGTAACCATTAATGAGGATAATTCTATCACCGTGGAAGACAACGGTCGCGGTATCCCAGTAGATGTCCACAAGAAAGAAGGCGTTTCTGCCCTTCAAGTGGTAATGACTAAAATCGGTGCCGGAGGTAAGTTCGACAAGGGTTCTTATAAGGTATCAGGTGGTTTGCACGGGGTAGGAGTTTCCTGCGTAAATGCCCTTTCCGACCATCTTACTGCTACCGTATACCGCGACGGCAAAATATGGCAACAAGAGTACCAACGCGGGGTAGCGATGTACCCTGTAAAACAAGTGGGCAACACCGATAAACGCGGTACTAAGGTTACTTTCCACCCCGATGAAGTAATTTTTGAACAAACTATTGAATACAAATACGATACCCTCGCAGCCCGTATTCGCGAGCTCGCTTATTTAAATAAAGGAATTACTATCACCCTTACCGACCTTCGTAACAAAGACGAAAAAGGTAACTTTATCACCGAAAAATTCTATTCACAAAACGGACTAAAAGAGTTCGTTAAATTCCTCGATGGCAACCGTATGCCTATCATCGGAAACGTGATAGCTATGGACGGTGAAAAGAACGGTATCCCTGTGGAGGTCGCTATGATTTACAACGATTCATATAACGAGAACCTACACTCTTACGTTAATAATATCAATACTTCTGAAGGAGGTACTCACTTGCAAGGTTTCCGTATGGGGCTCACTCGTACCCTCAAAGCCTATGCCGATAAATCAGGCTTGCTCGAGAAGATGAGTAAAGATAAAAAGAACCCTGTGGAGATTGAAGGTGATGACTTCCGTGAAGGGCTTACCGCTGTCATTTCGGTAAAAGTAGCCGAACCTCAATTCGAAGGACAGACAAAAACCAAACTCGGTAACCGCGAAGTAACCTCAGCCGTATCTCAAGCCGTAGGACAAATGCTCGAAGATTATCTCGAAGAAAATCCTAACGATGCCAAAACCATTGTCGAGAAAGTGATTTTGGCTGCCCAAGCACGTCAAGCAGCACGCAAAGCTCGTGAGATGGTACAACGTAAGAGCGTGATGAGTGGTGGCGGTCTTCCTGGTAAACTCGCCGACTGTTCTGAAGAAGATCCAGAAAAATGCGAACTTTTCCTTGTCGAAGGAGACTCAGCGGGCGGTACAGCTAAACAAGGACGTAACAAAGATATCCAAGCGATACTACCCCTCAGAGGTAAAATCCTCAACGTCGAAAAAGCAATGCAACACAAGGTGTTCGATAGCGATGAAATTAAGAATATCTATACCGCTTTGGGTGTAACTGTGGGTACTGAGGAAGATGCCAAAGCTCTTAATTTGAGCAAGCTCCGTTACCACAAAGTGATTATTATGTGTGATGCCGATGTAGACGGTTCGCACATCACTACTCTTATCCTTACGTTCTTCTTCCGCTATATGCGCGAACTTATAGAGAACGGACACGTGTATATTGCCACACCACCGCTCTATTTAGTAAAAAGCAAAAACAGCAAACGCGAAGAGTACGCTTGGAACGACAAACAACGCGATGCCCTTTCAGCTGAAATGGGCAATGTGAATATCCAGCGTTATAAAGGTTTGGGTGAAATGAACGATCACCAGTTGTGGGATACCACGATGAATCCCGAACACCGCACCCTTCGCCAAGTAACCATCGACAACGCTACTGAAGCCGACCGCGTATTCTCTATGCTGATGGGTGATGAAGTACCACCACGTCGTGAGTTCATCGAGAAAAACGCTAAGTACGCTAAAATTGATGCGTAGTTATAGTATAACAAGCAATAAAAAAGCGCAACACTTGGTTACAAGTGTTGCGCTTTTTTTTAACCATTAACGTTAACCTTTTATCATTGTAGCAAGTTTTTCTCCGGTATATTCATCTATTTGAGTGAGAACTTCGTCTATTACCGAAGCCTCTTTGCCATCTTCGCTCCACAAGCCTCCTTTGAAGTAGAGTTTATCATCTTTAAACTCAGCAAAAGCTCCAATAGGTGCTGTACACCCACCTTCTAAAGCGCGAAGAAAATCGCGTTCTAACTGAGTAGCTATATAAGTATAATCGTCGTGGAGAGGGAGTAGTTTTTTCTGCAAGGCTACGTTATCCTCGCGCACCACCACTACGATAGCTCCTTGCGCAGGTGCAGGTAGCATCCAATCCAGCACCAAGTGTTTTTCAGGTAATTTATTAATGCGTTCCAAGCCCGCAGCAGCAAAGATAGCCCCATTCCAAGGGTTATCGGTGAGTTTTTGCAAGCGGGTATTTACATTTCCCCTTAAACTCTCTATATTATGATGCGGGTAGCGGTGTAACCATTGCGCCTTGCGTCGTAAACTGCTGGTGGCTATAGTTGCTATTTCAGCCTCCAAAAACGAAAGGTCACCCTTGTATACTAATACATCGTGAGGATTTCCGCGCTTGAGCACTGCCCCTACCGCAATTCCTTCAGGTAAAGCCGTGGGTACGTCCTTCATACTATGTACGGCAATATCTATTTCGCCATTGAGCAAGGCAATATCCAGCGCTTTGGTAAAGATACCGGTAACCCCCATTTCGTAGAGCGGTTTGCTTAGCTCTATATCTCCGTGAGATTTAGTGCTTACTATCTCAGTGGGATAACCTAAGGTTTTTAATTGGTTTTGTACCGTTTTAGCTTGCCAGAGAGCCAACTCACTATCGCGTGTACCTATGCGTATGGTGTTCATTGTATTGAATTTAGAGCGACAAAAGTACAAAATAATTATCAATTAGCAATTGAGAATTGATAAATTTGCTAATTACCAAATTATTTGTATCTTTGCCCAAAACAAGACAATATTAATATGCTAAAATTACATATTACAAACGAAACTGATCAATTAGAAACTGTGATTTTAGGCACAGCTACTAGCAATGGTCCTACGCCAAAGCTCGAAGAAGCCTACGACCCTAAATCGGCGGAGCATATCAAAGCGGGTACTTATCCCATAGAAAAGGATATGGTTGCTGAAATGGACGCTTTTTGTGCAGTGCTCCAAAAATACGGCGTAACCGTTTATCGCCCTGAAATCATTACTGATTGCAACCAGATATTCACTCGCGATATCGGTTTTGTGATTGAAGATACTTTTATCAAAGCTAATATACTACCCGATAGACAAGAAGAATTTCAGGCTATTGAGTACATCGTAAACCAAATAGACCCTAAAAAAGTGATAACCCCTCCTGCTGATGTACATATTGAAGGGGGCGATGTAATGCCCTGGAACGACCATATTTTCATAGGGACTTATAAAGGGGAAGATTATAAACAGCAAATCACAGCTCGTACTAATGTAGCAGGGGTGGCTTTTATCCAAAAGCTCTTTCCTCAGAAAAAGGTAAAGGAGTTTGATTTGGTGAAATCACAAACTGAGGCGCGCGATAATGCCCTCCACCTCGACTGTTGCTTCCAACCGATTGGTAAAGACAAAGGAATTATCTACAAAGGCGGTTTCCGCTGTGAAGCTGATTATCAGTATTTGGTAGACCTCTTTGGCAAAGAGAATCTCTTTCATATAGAGCGAGAGGAAATGTACCATATGTTTAGCAACATCTTTTCTATCAGCCCAGAGGTGGTGGTTTCTGAAAAGAATTTTACACGCTTGAATAACTGGTTGCGCTCACAAGGTTTTACCGTAGAGGAAATACCATATGCCGAGATTGCCAAACAAGAGGGATTGCTAAGGTGCTCTACTTTGCCTCTCAGTCGCTGTGGCAATTAACAAATAACCAAAATGATAAAAAGACTAATTATTTAGATTGTTTACATATTTTATTTTTTTAGAATAAAAGTTCGTCGTATCTTATGTGATTTGCGGCGAACTTATTATTTTTGCGCTTGCGAAACACAACTACTGATAGTATCAATTACTAAAAAACTATGACACAACCTACTATATCTAAGAATAAAACCTTTTACTGCATTGGACTCAGCTACCAGAAAGCTGATGCAACGATGCGTGGAATGTTTAGTCTTACCCCTGAAAACAAAGACCAATTGCTCTCCCAAGCTAAAAGTGAAGGCTTTGAGGAGCTATTGGTAATTTCTACTTGTAATCGTACGGAGCTCTATGGTTATGCCGAACACCCTTTTCAGCTGATACAACTGCTCTGTGAAAATTCTAATGGGTCGGTAGATGATTTTCAGAAAGTGGGTTATGTAACAAAGAACAAAGAGGCTGTGCATCATCTTTTTGAAGTAGGGACAGGTTTAGATAGCCAGATTCTTGGGGACTTTGAGATTATAGGGCAGATAAAACAAGCCTTTAATCTCTCGCGCGACAAAGGTCTCGCCAAAGCCTTTTTGGAGCGATTGATGAATTCTGTTATTAACGCCAGTAAGCGTATCAAGAACGAGACGGCGCTTTCTTCAGGGGCAGCCTCAGTATCGTTTACGGCGGTGCAGTATATTATGCAGAATATACCTGAGGTGTCGCAAAAGAATATTCTTCTATTTGGTGTAGGCAAGATAGGTCGCAATACGTGCGAAAACCTCATCAAGCACACTCAAAACGAACATATTACTCTTATCAATCGCACACGCGAGAAAGCAGAACAAATAGCGGGTAAGTTTAATGTAATAGTTAAAGATTTTAACGAGTTACGAAATGAAATTAGCAAAGCAGATGTACTCATAGTCGCCACAGGGGCTGCTACTCCTACGGTGTATAAAGATTTTATCAATCCGGCTCAACCGATACTCATTTTAGACCTTTCTATTCCTAAGAACGTGGAGGAACAAGTGGCAACACTCCCCAATGTAACCCTTTTGCATATGGACGAGCTTTCTAAGCGCAAAGACGAAGCCTTAGAGCGTAGAAAAGAAGCGATTCCACAGGCTTTGGAGATTGTAGAAGAGGTAAAAGAAGAGTTTTTCCAATGGTTAGACAACCGCAAGTTTGCGCCTACTATCAAAGCGTTAAAAGCGAAGCTTGAAAGCCTTAAAGAAGCTGAAATGGACTTCCAGCGAAAGAAAATCGAAAACTTTAACGAGCAACAAGCTGAAATGATAAGTAACCGCATCATTCAGAAGATAACTACACAATTTGTAAACCACTTGAAAGATACCTCGTCAGTAGATGAAAGTATCAGTTGGGTACAAGAGGTGTTTCAGTTAGAAGTATAAGACATCTAATAAGAAAAATAAAAAAGACTGCTAAACAGCAGTCTTTTTTATTTTTTAAGTATTCAGATAAGGATAATCAAAATTTATTTAGAAGACGGATTCGTTGTCAATAAGTTTTAAAACATTTAAGTATTTAGAGGAGCTGAGGTATTTTGCATCGTCGTAATAAGCAAAAATCATTGTTTTTTCTTTGATAGTTTCAATGACTTGTTTATATATATTTTCAGGCAATACAGGGCAACCTAAACTTCTGCCCATACGCCCCGTACGAGCTATGTAATTTTCATTGGCGTAATTGGCGGTATGGATAACTACTGCACGTTTGGCTAAGTTACTATTATAGCCTTTTTCATCGCCGTACAACATTAGGCTAAATCCTTTACTACCGATGTAAGTGGCACCTGTAATGTAAAAGCCTATACTACTTTTGTTAGATTCCATTGCATCTGAAAAAGAGGAGGACTTTATTTCTCCACTATTTCTACCGTGTGCTACATAGGTGTAATACACTATTTTCATCTTCTCTAAGTCGATGGTATAAAAGCGCTTAGAGCTACTATCTTTTGTAAAATCAATAATAGAGAAGAGGTCTTTTTCGTTTAAGCGGTGTTGCTTTCTGAGAGATTGATAGCCTATATAAGCGTAGCGAAAAGCTTCGAAGCTAAGGTCGTATTGGGCGGCGTTTAGCTCGTTATACAAATCTTTAATGTTAAGTTCGACTTTTTTTAAGGCTAATAGTTTTTCTTTGCTAAGATGGGAGTTTTGGGCGTGTACGAAATACAAAAAACTGCTTAATACAAAAATAAGGAATAAGAAAAAATACTTTTTGTTCATAGTGTTGTTGTTCGAAACATTTTTTAATTGTTAAATAAGAATTCATTGCGGGTGCAAAGGTAGTATATTTTTTTTTACGTTGTATCAGAAAGGTGACACTTTAACATTTATTTAACACGTTTGAATAATTTCCACAATGCCCATAAGAAGTAGCGTAATAGCCTTTGTGACGGTTGATAGCAGTGTTTTTCAGCCACACCATAATGCAATAATTGTACCAAATAATGCCAATAATGCCAAAAATACCAGAAATTAGAAAATGAGCAAATGAGCAAATGAGCAAATGGGTAGTGATAAAAAAGGTTTTTTGACGGGTCTGACTTGTTGGACAAATTGGACTGGTCTGAGTTATCGGAGGAAAACGAAAAATATAAAAAGTGAGTTGGGAGGATTTTTGGTGAAAAAAGGGTGTAAGGAGGGTGGGGTTAGCTTATAGAGAGCTTATAGGAAGCTTATACGAATCTTGGACGATTGGTATAGAAAGGGTATATAAATAGTTGATTCATAATATAATACAGCGATGCAAAAAATGGTAAAAACGGGGTTTCGAGGCGAAAGAAAAGGAATCCTCACCCCGTTCACATACTCTCCTATTCGGAGACTTCTCCCAAGGAGAGGGGGAGTGTAGTGGCGGAAAAGCGGAGGAAACCTCCCCCTTTACACATACCCAGCTATCGCTGGCTACCTTCAAAGGGAGAAATGTGGCGAGTCCTTTATTCGGTAAGCCCCCGAACCCCCGAAGGGGGACAAGCTGGAAAAGGAGACAAACCTCCCTCCTTACACATACTCCACTATAACGGGCTTCCTCGATGAGGGGGTGTGTGGTGACTGGGAAGCGAAAGAAACCTCCCCCTAGCCCCCTCCAAAGGGGGAATGTAGTGACGGAAAAGGGGAGAAATGACGAATGACAAGTGACGAATGACGAAGGCGGACTTCCGTTCAAAAAGGGAGATAACATCCCCCTACCCCCTTCAAAGGGGGAATGTAGTGACGGAAAAGGGGAGAAATGACGAAGGCGCAATAAAGATAAAGCGAAGACACAATGAAGATAAAGTGAAGGCGCAATGAAGATAAAGCGGGGGTAAGATGAAGGAGGAAAGAAGCTATTTTAGTGTGTTTGGGTATTTTTTCAGTATATCTTTTTTTGCTTTTCAATTTTATTCGTATCTTTGCACGCTAAGTCAGCAGTAAAGAACTCATTCTATCAAAAGATTACGAAAAATACTTGTCCGTTTCTTTCTTATAACCCTTGTGTTACTTGGGGTTACGGCTCTGCTTTTGACCTTACCCGCCACCCAAACCTTCATCGCTAAAAAGGTGGTGAACTACTTGAATGAAGATTTTGATATCGACCTGAATATAGAGCGCATACATCTGAAAATCAACGGTGATGTGGATATCAAGCGAGTGCTTATTCGCGACCACAAGCAAGATACGCTTATTTCGGCAAAGAAACTTACGACTTCTATTTTAGACTTTAAACAGCTGTTTGACGGTAATTTGTACTTTGGACACATAAAGGGTGATAGTCTCATTTTCAATATGAAAACCCATAAGGGTGATACTTTGTCTAACCTGGACGTGTTTGTAAACAAATTCGATTCGGGTGAACCCAGCACGAGCAAGTTTGTGATGAAGGCAAAAAGCATCAAGCTAAAAGACAGCTATTGCCGTATTTCGGACGAGAATAACGCTAACCCTTCTATCTTGAAAGTAGACCATCTGAACACTAAGCTAAATGACTTTAAAATCTTGGGTAGCAAAGTGTTTTTTGAGATGCAAGAAGGGAACTTCCGCTTTGATGACAAACTGAATGTTACCCACCTAAATACACAGTTCAGCTATACCGATAGCTTGATGCAAGCCAAGGATTTGCGACTGCAAACGGCATTGACGGACATTCAGGGTACTATAACGATGTTCTCTCACAACGGCAGTTTTGGCGATTTTGTGAACAAGGTAGTCTTTGACGTTAATCTGCCCAAAGCTACGGTAAACACTACCGATTTGAACGCTTTTTACAATGGTTTCAACGGAGGTAGAAACATTGTGTTAGAGGGCGTAACGATGAAAGGAACGCTGAACAACTTCACTATTCCGCAGGGAAAAATATCTTATCAGAACACGCTTATAGAGGGAGATTTAACTTTCCAAAATCTATTAGCAAAACACGCTAATATAGCCGTGATAGGCAAAGGTGTATATGCCGAGAGCATTTATAACGATTTGGCTTACTTAATGCCTAAGGATTTGGGTGAAAATATTCCAGCGGAACTACAAAGGTTAGGAATGTTTTCAGTAGAAGGTGATTTTGCTTACAGAACTACTTCGCTACAAGCCAATGTACTGCTGAAAACCAATGACGGCGAAGCACATATCGACGGCTCTTTGGAAGACCTTACCCATACCGATAAAACGGCTTTTAGAGGTACGCTCACTACGAATCAGTTTCATCTGGGCAAGATTTTAGACGACCCGACTATGGGTGCACTCACTGCCGATATGACAGTGCGCGGACAAGGATTGAACTTTAAAACTATGCAACTTTACGCCAATGGCACGGTTCATTCGGTGGGCTACAACGGTTATAACTACCAGCGTATAGGTATTAATGGGGAGTTTAGGAATCAGGTGTTTAACGGCAAAATAGACGCAAAAGACCCGAACCTTACGATGAACTTCAACGGACTTGCTGACCTATCGGGTAGAAACAACAAATTTGACTTTCAAGCGGATATTGCTATTGCCGATTTGCACGCTTTACACTTTATGGAAATGGACAGTGTATCGCAGTTCTGTGGTAAGGTAGTGATAGATATTTCGGGCAATCAGTTGGACGATATTGTGGGTAAAATATCATTTAAACACACCAATTACATCAATTCAGCAGGAAGTTTTACCTTTAAGGACTTCGAGGTCGTTTCAACCTTGAACAATGGAGTGAAAGAAATCACGATTAATTCGCCTGATATTGTGAGCGGGAATGTAAGAGGAAAATTCAAGTTAGCTGAGCTAAAAAAGGTAATGCAAAATGCGGTGGGAAGTATCTATGCCCAATACAACCCATATAAGATAGAGAAAAGCCAGTACGTAGACTTCCATTTTGATATTTACAACAAGATAGTAGAAGTGTTTGTGCCCAAAGTGAAGATAGGCAGAAACACTTTCATCAACGGGAATATAGATGCCGACAAAGGGAGTTTTAAGTTCCAAATGAAGTCGCCCAGCGTGAATGCATACGGCACTCAGATAGACAGTATCAGTCTTGAAATTGACAATAAAAACCCGCTGTACAATACTTATTTTGAAGTGAAGAAAGCCGATTTTGGGGTGTATGCCATTCAAGATTTTAACCTGATTAATACCACTATCAAAGATACGCTTTTCTTCCGTACTGAGTTTAAAGGGGGCGATACCGGCAGAGATACTTATGAGCTGAATTTTTACCATACTTTGAACAAGAAACAACAGTCGATTATAGGGATTAAGAAATCACTGATAAACTTCAAAGGCAATGCGTGGTATATCAACCGCGAGAATGCGATGAATGAGTACAACAAAATTGTGCTCAACCGCACTGCCGATACGATTAAGGTGAGCAACTTCAAGATGGCACACCAAAACCAATATATGAACCTCAGTGGGCTCATCACTACCAAAGATTATAAGAACCTGCACTTAGTTGCGCATAACGTAGCGATGGACAAGATAGTACCCGAAATCAAAGGGCTTAACCTCACGGGAACGCTCAATGGTAACGTGTCGCTTACTCAACGCGGGAACTTATATTACCCTTCGGCAGACCTTTTTATACGCTATTTTAAACTGAATGGCTATGACTATGGCGATTTGGAAGTGGGTATCTTTGGTAACAGTGATTTGTCGTCGTTTGATGTAGGGGCGTTTTTCTCTAACGGGCGGGCTCTTGGCTTTGCTACGAGAGGGAAAATTAACTTAGACAAGAAGCGGGGTACTTTGCTCGACCTTACGGCTTATTTTAGAGACTTTGAGCTCTCGCCTTTTAATCCGTTCTTGGAAGGAGTCTTCTACAACCTTAGAGGCACGATGTCGGGGCAAGTGAAGATAGACGGTAGCGTAACCGATCCACTGATGGACGGTGAACTCACCTTGCACAAAGCAGGTGTGGGGATTACGTACCTGAAACTCAATACTGATATTCAGGAAGGTGCACGGATAAAGGTAAACAACAAGACGTTTGATATAGACAACTGGCTACTGACCGATACCGCTTATAAAACACAAGCCAAACTGAATGGTTCGATTAGGCATAACAAACTATTAGATTGGTTTTTAGACCTGAGATTGCAAACACTTGGCAAGCGCTTTATGGTGCTCAACACCCCTTATACTGATGATGCGCTGTTCTACGGGACTGCCTTTATCAAAGGGAATGCGAGCATTAAAGGAGCTTTGGACGAAATTGCGATTAAGGTAAATGCGAAGACCGAAGAGGGTACGTCCTTCAAAATACCGCTCAGCGATAGTGAGAGTGTGGGCGATGACTCGTTTATCACTTTTGTAGAGAAGGGCGATAAAAAAGTAAAAATTAACCGAGAATTGGAGTCTATCAAGGGGTTAGAACTGAACTTTGAGCTTGATATCCTTCCTACTGCCGAAGTGGAAATTGTGATGGATAGAAAAACGGGTAGTAACCTTGTGGGGCGTGGGGCAGGTACGCTCCTTATTGAAATCAATACCAACGGCAAGTTCAATATGTGGGGGGACTTTATCACCTATTCGGGCTTTTATAATTTCAAGTACGAAAACATCATCGACAAGCGTTTTACGGTGCTCCCAGGGGGGTCTATTTCTTGGAGTGGCGACCCACTAAGGGCGACTTTGCGCGACTTGAAAGCGGCGTATACCCTCAGTGCGAACCCAAGTACGCTATTGGAAAGCAGTCAGTATAACCGGAAAATCAATACTCAGGTAATCATTAAGTTAGAAGGAGAATTGATGCGTCCTGAAACCTTGTTTGACATTACTTTCCCTGATAGTAGCCCGAGTTTGGTATCGGAGCTCAACTACAAACTTGAAGACCAAGACCGCAAGCAGTTACAAGCCTTTTCGCTCTTGGCACAGGGTTCGTTTATGAGCGAAAAGAATACCGATAACCGTTTGGTAGCTTATAACCTCTTTGAAACGGCAGCAGGCTTGTTTAACCAATTGCTCTCGGACGAAGACAACAAGCTGAACTTGGGAGTATCGTACGAAGCGGGGATTAACGACGGTTCGTCCGACATCAACAGCGACCGTTTGGGCTTTACAGTCTCTACCCAAATCACCGATTGGGCGAGTGTGAATGCCAAAGTGGGTATCCCTGTGGGAGGAGTGAGCCGTACGGCAGTGGCGGGTAACGTAGAGGTACAATTCCGCTTAAACACCGACGGTAGCCTCACAGCTAAAATATTCAACCGAGAAAACGAATGGCAACAGTATATGCTCGACCGTATAGGGTATGCCCAAGGGGTAGGACTGACCTATTCAGTAGATTTTAATACCTTTAAAGGGTTGATGCAAAAGATATTTAAAAAGGGAGGCAAAGTGATAGAACCCAAGACAGAGAAGTAAAAAATATATATCGCAATAAAACTTTGGAACAATAATTGCTATTAGACAGAGATTAAATCATTAAAAACACTAGAAATGAGAAGAATATTTATTGTAGCTTTTGCTTTATTTTTAGGCGTATTTCAGGCACATAGCCAGCAAGTAGACAAGGCAAAAAAGCTATTGGACGAAGTGTACAACAAGATGGTTGCTTACAATAATATCTATATAGATTTTAAGTATAACCTCGATAATATTGCTGAGAATATCAATCAGGAAACCAAAGGTAATGTAACCATTGCCAAAAACAAGTATTTGCTGAATTATCTGGGGGCTACTAAAATATACGACGGTCATAAGACCTATACCATAGTACCCGAGAATGAAGAAGTAACCATAGAGAAAAACACCAATGACGACAATGCTATTACTCCTTCAAAAATGCTTACCTTCTATAAGAAAGGTTATAAGTACAAGTGGGATATACAGCAAAATGTGCGCGGGCGCAAAATACAATATGTAGAGCTAAAACCGCAGAAAGCTAATACTGATGTAAAGCAGATTCTGTTGGGGATAGATATACAAACTAAACACATCTACAACCTTATTGAAATAGGAAAGAACGGTACTAAAACCACTATCACAGTGAATACTTTTAAAACAAACCAGCCTATTTCGAACAATATCTTTAAATTCGACCGCGAGAAGTACAAAAAAGACGGCTATACTATCAGTGAATTATAGATGAAGATATTAGACCGCTACATTATCACTCAGTTCCTTACTAACTTTTTAGGAGCACTCTCTATACTTGTTCTTATCTTTGTATTCCACACAATCTTTACATACATTGATGAGCTAGCGGGGCGTGGTTTGGAGTTATGGATTATATTCAAGTTTCTAATCTATTTTATTCCGCAACTTATCCCTATCATTATGCCCTTGGCAGTGGTAATAGCCTCTATTATGACCTTTGGGGCATTTGCCGAAAACTATGAGTTTGCTGCGATGAAAGCCTCAGGTATTTCGCTAATGCGCGTAATGCGTCCGCTGATTATACTGATGGCATTACTGAGTTTAGGCACTTTCTTTTTAGCCAATAATGTAATTCCAGTAGCTTATCGCGAGGTGTATACCCTTAGATCGAACATTGCCAAAGTGAAACCTGCTATGGCTATAGCCGAAGGTGTATTCTCTAACATAGGGGAGGATATAAGCATAAAAGTAGGAAAAAAAAGAGGTGATAATGACGAGTTTTTAGAGAATGTGCTTATTCACAAAAAGACTCCCGATAAAGTAAATCGCACTGTAATCAATGCCAAGCGAGGAGAACTCAAGAGTTCTAAGACTAATAGCAACTTCTTACAGCTTATTTTGGAAGACGGGACTTATTACGAGGATATTAAAACCAACTCTTATGAAGCCCAACAAAAAGAACCTTTTGCCAAGGTATACTTTAAAAAATACATCATCAATCTTGACCTTTCGCATTTGAACAATGTAGATTTTAACGAGAAAACCGATGCTACTACCTATCGTATGATGAATGTAGGACAGCTTAATTACGCTATCGACTCACTCCGCACCGATTTCAAGCAGAATATTACTGACTATGGTAATAATATGTTTCGCCGTACAGGTTTCTCAGTAGCTCCTTCTACATCTCTTTCTTCCGAAGTTAAAAAACAAGAGAAACCTAAACCTGCTAAGGAGATTACTTCGGTGAGAGAGCTCTTTAACAAACTGAACAACACACAAAAATCAATGGTACTTGATATGGCTATCAATACCAACCAAGCTCAGTTAGACAATGTGGAGTTCCGGCAAAGCGACCTTGAATATCGCTATAAGCTAATGAACTTACACATTTTAAATCTCAGCGATAAGTTTGCTCTTACGGTAGCTTGTTTTGTGCTCTTTTTCGTAGCGGCACCTTTAGGAGCTTTCATTCGCAAAGGAGGGATTGGAATGCCTTTGGTAATAGCAATGATACTGTTCTTAGCTTATTATTTTATAGGAATGTTTATGAAAAATATAGCTGAGAACAACACAATTAACCCAGCCTTAGCACCGTGGATACCCGCTTTGATACTTCTGCCTTTGGGTATTTATCTCACTACAAGGGTTACTACTGATAAAGAAGTGTTCAATTTCCCTATTACCAATAAACTAATGCGATTTGTAGAAGGCAAAGTGAAAGAAATAAAAGGGAAAATTAAAAAGAACAAGTAAAAATCGATAATATCTAATTATAAGTTCATCAATGGATATTCAGAGGATTGAGTATCCATTGATTTTTTATAATATCACAATACCGAAAAAAAATGATAAAACCAATCATCAGAGGTAAAGCTAGCGATAAGTTAGGTATGAGAGTAGAGAAAGAGCTATATTATTTAGATGTAATATAAATTAATATCCGTTTTCTACTTTTCTTTTGGTATATTACTCATATAGTGTACTTTTGTCGCATATTTCACTAATTAAATTACTCGACATATGGAGACAGAAATTTTAGCACGGGTGCAGTTCGCACTGACGATTGCTTTCCATTACATCTATCCGCCTTTAAGTATAGGGCTTGGACTACTAATGGTAGCCTTTAAAGGTATCTACCTACGCACTGGTAAAAAAGAGTACGACACGCTCGCCCGCTTCTGGACGCGCATCTTTTCACTTACCTTTGGCTTAGGAGTCGCTACAGGGATTGTAATGGAATTTGAATTTGGTACCAACTGGGCTACCTATTCGCGTTATGTAGGTGATATCTTCGGTAGTGCTTTGGCGGCTGAGGGTGTTTTTGCTTTCGCTTTAGAGAGTACCTGCCTTGGTATTGTACTTTTCGGTTGGAACAAAGTAAAGCCTATATGGCACTTCTTGGCTACCCTTGGGGTGTTCTTAGGTTCTATGTGTTCTGCTATCTGGATAGTAATAGCCAACAGCTGGCAACAAACCCCCGCAGGTTATGTAATTGCAGGTGAAGGTATGCAAGCCAAAGCCGTAATCACCGACTTTTGGGCGATGGTGTTCAATCCTTCGAGCATAGACCGTATATGGCACGTGTGGCAAGGAGCTTTCTTGGCTGGTATCTTCTTGGTATTGAGCGTTCACGCTTGGTATTTACTCAAAGGGCGCCACGTAGAAATCTCTAAAAAAGCCTTTAAAGTAACTCTTATCATCGGTACCATTGTGTGCTTGTTGCAATTGGTTTCAGGACACAGCTCAGCTGATGGTGTAGCTAAAAACCAGCCTGAGAAATTAGCTGCTATGGAAGGGCACTTCAAAACAGGCTCTGGCGATGCTTACATTATTGGTTGGGTAGATAAAAAGAATGAGGAAACTCACGGGTTGAGTATTCCTAAGGGGCTTTCGTATATGGTGCATTTTGACGGCGATGCTCCTGTAACAGGTCTTGACCAATATCCAGTGGAAGACCGTCCAGGACAAGTGAATGCTGTATTCCAATTCTATCATATAATGGTAGCTATTGGTATGTTTCTCATCGCACTCACTCTCTACGCTTCTTTCCTATTGTGGAGAGGCAAATTATACAACAAACGTTGGCTCTTGCACATTTTCGTATGGAGTGTACTATTGCCACAAATAGGTAATCAAGTAGGTTGGTTTGCAGCCGAAATGGGTCGCCAGCCTTGGATAGTGTACAAACTCTTGCGCACGAGCGAAGCCCTTTCTAAATCGGTATCGGCTAACCAAATACTCTTTGCGATTATCTTATTTACTGTTATTTATATCATCCTCTTCGCTCTATTCATCTACTTGATGAACAAGAAAATCGTTCACGGTATAGATGAACACGAAACTCAAGAACAATTACAAACAGCATAACATTATACAGATATGGAAACATTTTTAGGAATCGACTACCCTACGTGGTGGTTCATCATTATAGGATTTTTGATTACAGGCTATGCTATTTTAGACGGCTTTGACTTCGGCGCTGGAGCGTGGCATTTGTTCTTCGATAAGAAAAAAGAACGCCGTGTAGCTCTAAACGCTATCGGACCAGTATGGGACGGTAATGAAGCGTGGTTAGTAATTGGGGGAGCAGGTATTTTCGCTGGTTTCCCACTAATGTATGCCGAATTGTTTTCGGCTATGAACACGCCTTTTATGCTTTTCCTCACCTTTATTATTTTTAGAGCGGTAGCTATTGAGGTACGCGGCAAAGAGGACAGCGACCGTTGGCGCAACACTTGGGATACCGTATATAGCGTGTGTAGCATCGTATTGCCTGTGCTCTTAGGCGTGGTAATAGCCAATGTACTACAAGGGCTTCCGTTAGACGAGAACTTTCAGTACACCGGAGGAGCGCTTTTTACTTTCCTTACCCCTTATGCATTACTTGTAGGTGTAATGACACTCTTGCTCTTTATGGTACACGGAGGTTTGTATTTGCTTCTCAAAACTCACGGAGATATGCACCACCGCATCGAGAAACGCATTAACTATGCATACCTCGGCTTTTTGGTAGTGTTTACAGCAGTAGCGATTTACAGTATGCTCACTCCTCATTTAGCTGAAAATATTGCTAATAACACTGCACTGAAAGTATTCCCTGCGTTATTGCTCCTCAGCATCTTAAGCGTAGCTTTCTTTATGAAGAAAAAAGACTATAAAAAGGCTTTTGTGGGTACTATTCTCACCATCGTTTTCTTTATGGTGGTAGCAGCACTGAATTTGCACCCTACTTTCTTGAGAACTACTTTAGAAACAGGCAATAGCATTACCGTATACAACGCAGCAGCTTCTCAAAAATCATTAAAGATTATGCTCACTATTACTGCGATAGGGGCGCCGTTATTGCTTCTCTACACTTATTTCGCCTACAAAGTATTCTGGGGCAAAGTAGAGATTGATGAAAACAGTTATTAATACAAGCCTTATAGGCGCTATAAAATAAGAAAGAGAGAAAAGGTTTTAAAACTTTTTCTCTCTTTTATTTTGGTAGGTAAAAAATAATTCGTACTTTTGCGCCCGATTTAAACCATTATTAAATAACAAAGCTATGTATGCAATTGTAGAGATAGCAGGGCAACAATTTAAAGTTAGCAAAGACCAAAAAGTGTTTGTTCACCGTTTGCCTAATCAAGAGGGAGAGAAAGTAGCGTTTAATAACGTACTCCTTTTAGATAACAACGGAACCATCACCGTAGGCGCCCCAGCTATAAATGGAGCTTCCGTAGAAGCAAAGGTTTTGAAACATTTGAAAGGTGACAAAGTGCTCGTGTTCAAAAAGAAAAGACGTAAAGGTTACAAAGTTAAGAACGGACACCGTCAGTTCCTTACGCAAATTGTAATTGAGAACATCGTTGCAAGTGGTGCTAAAACTACCCAAGCAAAACCTAAGACAGAAAAAGCTCCTGTTAAGTCAGCAAAAGCTGATGATTTGAAAAAGATAGAAGGTATTGGGCCTAAAGCAGCAGAAGCCTTAGTAGCAGCAGGGGTAGACACCTTTGCTAAATTAGCTAAGAAATCAGTTGAAGAAATCAAAACCATTCTATCAGAAACAAGTTCAACCTTGGCACACTTAGACCCTCAAACTTGGGCAGCTCAAGCTCAATTAGCCGCTGACGGCAAATGGGACGAACTTAAAAAATGGCAAGACGAGTTGAACGGTGGTATCGTAAAATAATTGTTAAACCTAAAAATCTAAGAAAAAATGGCTCACAAAAAAGGTGTCGGTAGTTCTAAGAACGGTAGAGAATCTCACTCTAAACGCTTAGGTGTTAAAATTTTCGGTGGTCAAGTTGCCATCGCAGGAAACATTATTGTTAGACAACGCGGAACTCAACACAATGCTGGCGAGAATGTGTATATTGGTAAAGACCATACTTTGCACGCTAAAATCGATGGTATTGTTAAGTTCGAAAAGAAGAGAGATAACAAATCATTTGTTTCTGTTATTCCATTAGAATCATAATAAAGTTTTTTAATGTTACAACAAAAAAAGCCTTTGGAACTCCAAAGGCTTTTTTTGTAAATAATACCATCTTATTCTACTATAATAGTGTATTTAGGGTCTATATTAGTACGCGGGTCAAAAACAAAATCAAATAAAGCTGCATAATCTTTCTTACCTTGTTTTCATCTTCTGATTAACTTTGTTTTTCCTTCGTTTTATTTCCCTCAAAATTAGTGTTTTCTCACCATTTTTAACTATTCATTACCAACTACTTATACACCCTTTCTATACCAATCTTCCAAGATTCGTATAAGCTTCCTATAAGCTCTCTATAAGCTAAGCACACCCTCCTAATAACCTTTTTCATCAAAATTGCATTCCAGCCTCTTCTGAAATCTTCCGTTTCCTTTTGAATTTTCCGATCCTCCATCGTCCATCAGTATTTTTGGTATTATGTTAATGTCAGTTCGATATGTACAATATTGATTTACAATTGTATTTGTGTCATAATCTGTGAAATCTAGCAACGAAGTTGCCAATGCGTGCATATCACATTTGTCAATTATCAATTATCAATTGTCAATTGAAAAACTATCCGTGTAATCCGTGCGTAGTCTGCGAGCTGGCATAGCAGAGTATGTGTCTAAAGGAACTTGCTGCCTATTTGTTTGATTTTTTAAAGATTTGTAAGATTTCTGTAGCGTAAGCTACACTTTTCTTACATCGAACTCACATTATATTATTAAAAAAGGTCAGCAAAACTCTTCTTGCTGACCTTTTTCTTCTGTTTCTATTATCCTAATCTTTACTGTATCGTAATCGTATTGAGTTTGTTGTAACCTGTTTGAGCTTCCCATATGCCTTTGTTAGCCAAACGAATGCTGTATTCCGGACGATGAGCAAGACTTTGGTAAGGGTCTGGTAAATTCAAATAAATGTCATAAAGCCCCTTGGAAAGATGTTGAGGTAAAGTAATATCTGCTTTCACTTTCACAGTCTTACCTGCAAACCAACGTCGAGGGTCGTCATTGAGTTTAAATACTTGTTTTTCCGAAGTGCCTTTTCTCACTAAAACAATCTGCACATCACGACGATTATACGGCGAAGCAAAGCCCTCATTTTTGAGTTCAAGCTCTATTTGCAAACGTCCTCCAGGCACTGGGTTGCCCGTAAATTTACTGTAATTAAGTGCAAAACGATAGCCTAATTTTCTTTTCATATCGTCCATACACCTGTTTTTCCAACTATTAATAGTACCCTCGTGAAAGTCCATATTAATATAACTCCAATGGTACAAAGCCATTTCTCTTAAAGCATTGCTACATTCTGTAAAACTATTAGGCGAGGTGCAAGTCTCTCCGCCCATCACCACATACTGGGTCTCCCGCTCCATATACTTGCGGTAGTTTTCATTAGGATAAGTACCCATATTAGGAGCATCAGCTAAAAAGCAATCGTTATGGAAGCCTATGCGTGATAAGTCACTGCCATTATAAGCATTTCCCTCTGTAAGATTCGTATGCACATTGATGTTTTGGGTAAATATCTTTGCCATTGGGTAGCGCACACACACCATTCTGTCCTTAGGTAAAATGCTCAATTCTTTTGCTAATACTTTTCTGCGGGCTTCATAATCTCCTGCATTTTCTTTGGGTTCAAAGCCGTAATGATTGGTGTAATACCATTCGCCCCAAACACCCACAAAACCTGCTTCCCATACAGCTATGATATCAGCATTTTCACGAATTATTGGTGCCAATTGGTTAAGGTGTCTTTCCGTCCAATACCACGAGGTATCTCCTCTACCATTGTAATAATCACCTTGGTCTTTTGAATAAGCAAAGCGTAAAACTACCTTAGAGCCTCCTTCGCGAATGACTCGCATATTATTCCGAATCCGATTTAAAAAGTACTCCGGAATGTCTTTCTCCCGAAAGTTATTCATATAATAAATCGTGAGAATAAGACTTATCCCCTCCTGATTTCGCTTTTGTCTCACCCAATCTGCATTAAGTGTCCAATCACCTTCCCCTTGGTCTTGATGGGTTAAAAAACCTCTTTCAGGATTTAAAAACACCTCATTAGTACCTTCATATCTCACTGTCTGATTGAGAGAAGGAACTGCTGGGGGTGTAACGGGTGGTATAGGGGTGGTAGTAGACGTAGTAGTAGAGGTTTTGGTAGTAGGTGACTGTGTACCTCCTCCATTGTTAACGTCATCTTCTTTGCTTTGGCAAGAGATTATGGTGGTTAGTAAAACAAAAAATGTTAAAAGATATTTTTTCATAGGATTTTAAGTTTACAATGCATAATTTATTACTTAATCTTTACAAAATAAGGCAATCGCTCCAAAGGTACTTTTAGGGTGTATGCTTTGCCTCCTTTGTACTTTTTGCCTTGTTCATCCTGCCAAGTGCCTTTGGGGAGTTTTACCGTGCGAACATCGCTTTCGGTCATTACGGGTGCTACTAAATACTTATTGCCCAGCATATATTGGTCTTTGCAATTAGCAAACCCCTGATGAGGAAAAGCATATTCCATACTGCGTACAATAGGTTCTCCTGTTTGTGCCGATTTTTTAGCTTCGGTTATGATATAGTCGCCTAATTGTTCGTGCCATTTGGCGTATTTGATACAGATAGCCAAATTCTCTTTCGATAGAATGCGCCAAGGAGCTACTGAGAATTGCATCATAGGCATCATCGAATGTATTTGGCAAGAGCGCACTATGAGCTTCTGATTGAACTTAGTAGGGTCTACATTCAAGAAACTGCCGTATTCCCCTCCGCCTATCATATCGGGGCAAGCGAATGCATAACCGTTGAGTCCTGCGGCTATCATATCGGGGACTAAACGGGCTACACCGTCCCAAGAGTAACTCTTGTCCCCCAAACGCTGTACCAAAGCCTGTCCGCCCAATTTCCAGCAAGCGCGGAACTCGTTGTAAGGGAATTCTAAACCTAATTTACCCCAGAGATAGGTCTGTTCAGTATCGTAAGATTTTTGGTCGAAAACGTCTACATCTTCCGCCAAATAGCGCTCTGGGTCACCTGCATCAAACTTAAATCCATCGATGCCGTATTCTTTTTGTAGGTCTTTAAGCATATTCACAAAGTAGGCAAAGGCTTCGGGATTGCTGAGGTCATAGCAAGCGCTGAGCCCATTCCACCAATCGAGGATAGCAGGGGTGTCAGCTCCTTTTTTCTTCACTAAATAGCCTTTGTCGCGCAAAAAGCGGTATTCTTGGCTATCGGGTGATACAAATGGGCATACCCATACCATTACTTTGAAGCCCATTTGGTGGAGCTGGTTTATCATTTCCTTAGGTGTAGGAAACTTATCGGGGCGAAATTGCCATACGCCATAGTCTTTTTGCCAGTTGTCATCAATCATTATTACTCCCGTTGGCATTCCGTTGTCCAGAATGGCTTTGGCGTAGGCTAAAACGTCTTTTTCGTTCTGATTGTAAATAAGTTCTATCCAAGTGTTGTATTGTGGTTTGGTAAAGAACACTTCGGGGGGGATTACCCCTGAAGGTGGGAAATATTGTTTACTCACTGCCTGATAGGCACTTTTGAGGGTAGTACCTGCTGTGTGGCAACTCACCTCACCCCGTGAAGGAGTGATAAGTATCTTTCCGTTTTTAAATTGATAAGCAAAAGGAGCTCCTGAAGCGATATAACGCCCTTGATTAGAGTACAGAAAGGGCACTGATTGGTTGTTAAAATTCTCGGTGCGCAAGTTGTAAATACGCTCCGATGGTTGGTAAGGCATCTCTTTGCCTACGCCCGTAAAGCCACCCCACCATTGTTCATTGGGTAGTAGGGTGATTTCAGTGGGCTGTTGTGCACTCGCCCATAGCGAACTACACAAAGTAATAAAAGCAAATATTCTTTTCATTTGTATGTTTTTAGTCGTTAGTTATTAGTTCTTAGCCGTTAACTTTTTACTTCTTATCTCTTACCTCTTACCTGAAATAAATTCTGAGGGTGATACCCCAAATTGTTCTTTAAAAGCTCTTGTGAAATACGACGGACTATCGATTCCTACTTCGTAGCATACTTCACTGATGAGCTTATCGGTAGTTTTAAGCAGTTCGGCAGCTTTGTCTAAGCGTATTTTGCGAATGTAGTTTGCCAAGGTAAGCTCGGTAGCTTGTTTGGCAAAGCTGTACAACTTAGTGCGGTTCATACCGAGTTCAAGGCAGAGGTTATCTACCGAGAAATGTGGGTTTTGCATATTGGTCACTACCAAGTGAGTGAGCTTGTCTAACTGTTCTTGTTGTTTTTTATCAATCACCTTCTGACGGATATTCTCAATAGGAGCGTGTTGTTTGCTCTTGTTGAGCAAGTTGCGCACATTGGTTTTGAGCAGTTTCACATCAAAAGGTTTCGTAAGGTAGGCATCAGCTCCTAACTCAATTCCTTCTATTTGCGACTCTATTTGCGATTTTGCCGTGAGCAATATCACAGGAATAAAGCACGTTTGCAGGTTCTTTTTCAGGATAGCACAGAGCTCAAATCCGTCAATTTTAGGCATCATCACATCCGATATGACCAAATTAGGAAAATGCTGATTGCATTTCTCAATCGCTTGTTCGCCGTCGGAGGCGAGAATGATGTTGTACTCTTTGATAAAGATGTTTTTGAGTATCATCAGTACCTCGTGATTGTCGTCTACTAAAAGCAAGGTAGGTTTATCTTCTTGGGGCAAATTTAACATTTCGTCCTCTTCTTCGCCTATGTGTTCATACTCAACCGCATAGTCCGATAAGTATTCTTTCAGCTGAAAAGCACTGTCCTGTAACTTCTGTTCGGGCAATAAGTAACTATCGTCCATAGGAAAAGTGATAATCACTTCGGTACCTACATTGGGCTTACTGCTAATGATAATGCCTCCGCGATGCGCTTCAACTAATGATTTTACCAAAGAAAGCCCGATGCCCGAACCTACTCTTTTTTGTCCTTGTCTCTCTACACGGTGAAAGCGTTCAAAGATTTCGGATAAGGCATTCTTCTCCAACCCTATGCCTTCATCTTGCACTTTTACCACCAACTGTTTGCCTGGCAAGGTATGCGTAGTGTTCTCAAAGGCGTTCTTGTAGAGCGGTGTGAGCTCGCTCAAATTCTCTACCGAAATCGATAAGCGTATAGTGCTTCCCGCATTGGAGTACCTAATAGCATTGGAAAGAATATTCGAAAGTATCTTGCTAAAATACTTCTCATCTAACCACAACTTTACTTCTTGTTCAGGTAGTGTTAATTGCAAGGTTATAGCCACTTTGCTTGCCCACTCCTTAAACTCGTTGTAAATGGCTTGCACATAGCTGTTTGCCGAAATGTAATTGGCTTTTAGCTGAGGTGTATACACGTCCATACGGTGTATTTCAAGCAGTTCGTTTACCATATTACTGAGCTTACCCGTATTGCGTTTGAGGGTATGCACATACTTATTGGAAGGCATTTCCTCTTCCATTTCAGTTACTGCGTGGCTCATTAGGGTAAGTGGTGTACGGAACTCGTGTGAGACGTCTGTAAAGAACTGCATTTTCATCTGCATTAGCTCTTCTTTATGTCGCTCTTTTTCCTCTTGTACAGCTATGGTATGCTTCATTTGCGTCCATCGCATAAAGTACCTGAAACCTATGTACAGCAAGCCTGCAAGGGCAAGTGCATAGAGGGTGTATGCCCACCACGTAAGCCAAAAAGGAGGCTTGGAGACCACTGTAAGCTCGGTCTGCGCTCCGCTCCACTGTTGCCAATCGCCTACCTCTACTAATAGTTTGTAAGTACCATAAGGGAGCTTTTGGTAAGTAGCGTGTGGGGCAGGGGCATTCACAGCTATATAATGCCAATCAGTGTCGTAATCCTCTAATTTATAACGGTAGCGCAACCGCTGAGGGGCATTGTATGACAAAGTGGTGAAGTACACCGAAAAATCGTTGTTCGGGTACGCTATCGAAAGCGCATCGGTAAACTCTATACACGAATTGACTACCTTGCCGTTGTTTTCAAACCTGCTAAAATGTACTCTTAGGTGAGCTGACGAAAACATCTGCGCTTGTGGTTTGAAATAGTTAAAGCCGTGTGAGCCCCCAAAGTACAGATTCCCCTCAGCATCTTTGCAAGAGGAAGCCGTCCCGAAACTGTGTCCCTGCAAGCCATCGTTGTTGCTGAAAGCCGCAAAACGTTTTAGTTTTGTATCAAAGAAACTCAAGTAAAAGCCTCCACACCACACATTGCCAAAAGCATCTACTTCCACACTTTCAATATCGTTAGAGGTTGCCCCTTCTTCTATGCCGTAATGTTCGGCAGTATAAGTGAGTTTGCCATTAGCGTTATCAGTGAGAACCACCTTGTTGAGTCCGCTACCCATAGTGCCTATCCAATAAGTATCTTTGTCTTTATCAATTGCCCAAAGATAATTACTACTTAGGCTGTGCGGGGTTTTAGCGTCGGCAACGTATTTGAGCACACGCACTACCTCGCCTTTGGCATTGAGTTGCAATCTGTTTAAGCCCATTACCGAGGTTATCACCAGTTCGTTCTTAGCTTTATCCACATATATTTTGTGGAGCTTGTTAGTAGATAACCTACGAGGTTCAGGCGTTGTTTCGGTAAAGGTGTAGACGTTTTGCCATTGTCCTTTTTGCTCTTCAAAGCACTCCAATCCTGAATAGGTAGTAATCCACAAACGGTGAAAGGTATCGAGCTTGATATCAAATATATAATCGTTGCACTGTGTTGCAAACGAACCGATAATGCGTCGGCTTTGCTTGTCTATCACCCATACCCGTTCGCGAACCGATACGTACAAGTGTGCTTTATCGCTCTGAATACTCGTAACGTTAGGCGAAAGCTCAGGAGCATTGCAATAATGCTCGTCTAACTGCTGGCTCTGGGTGTGAAACCTAATCACTCCGCCGAACTTATTGCCTATATACACATAGCCATCGGGGTCGTAGTGCATCGTGCTTACAAACTCCGAACCCACTTTGCTCTGCGGTTTTATCCATACCGTCTTGAAAAACGCATCGCGCGTACTGCTGTACGATACGCCATTAGACCAAGCCGATACCCACAAATTGCTCTCCTTGTCTAAGAACACACTGTTGATATGATTGCTTGCCGAATACGGATTCAAAGGCGAGTGACTGTGTTCTTTCAGCAGAGAAAGACTGTTTTTATCCAACTGAAAGATACTTTCTTCATTCACTACCCACACGTATTGCCCGCTCAGTGTAAGAGAAAGCAAATGTTTGTTCAGCTCAAATTCCTTTTTAGCAACTATCGCATACGTGTTATCGGGCTTACAGGCGTACTTCACTAAGCTATCTCGGTAAATCACCCACAAGTAGCCATCGGCATAGAGCATCTTTACGATACCCGAACCTATGTTGTTCACCTTTTCAGGTAGGGCTTTTAGTCTGCCCTTGTCAGGAACGTAAGCCGATAACCAAGGGAACCCCGAAAGCCACACTTCTCCTTTTTCACTCACTGCTATTTGCGGATTGAGTTGCGAAGTAGTGAGTTGTGAGGCAGAGCCAATAGGCAATGTTTTTAGTGTAAGTGCCTTCTCGCGCTGATTCCATACTACTTTAGCACGCCTAATTTGGTTTTCGCTCAAAAGCCAAAGTTCATTGTTTGTGCCTTTTTGTAAGAGTTTTACTTTGGTATAGAAAGCCAAATCAAGAGGGTCATCGATTTTGAAATTGACAAACTGTTTGAGCCGAATATCAAAACAAGCTACTCCTGCTTCGGTAGCTACCCAAAGGTAACGCCCCATAGGTTGCAAGCTGTACACACGGTTGTAGTACACCGAGTTGATAGGGTCTTGCTCGTACTTGTAGGCATCAAGGGTATAGCCATCGAAACGGTTCAGCCCTCTGTGGGTGCCTAACCAAATAAAGCCCAACGAATCCTGAGCAATGCAAGTAACGTTGTCGTGCAACAGACCTTCATTGCGCGTAAGATGGTGGAAAAGAAAAGTTTCTTGCGCTTGAATTCTCACCACCAACTCTTCTGTGAAAGCGATAGGAAAGAGAAAATACCACAACAGCAGGATTCGCAGGAGCTTTATCGTTCTGTTCATTTGTCAAAAATTCATTTAGAGGGCAAAGATATAAAATCCTTATCAAAAGCTCAAAATACCCAAATCTAAAAACTGATAAGTAACCTTCATTTCTTCATCTTAGATTCGCCTTACCTTCATCGTAGATTCGTCTTTTGTTCGTCATTCCTTCGTCTTTTGTTCGTTGTAGAGCCACTGTAGAGCCACTGTAGACCCACTGTAGAGCCACTCTTCGTTCACCTTTCCTTCGTCTTTTCTTTACCCTATTCGTACAGATTACACCTCATCACTATCCTATGGGGTCACCGTAATTTTGATAGTGCGGTATTCAGTGTTGTACTTGTACTCGTCAGCACTTACAGTTCCTACATCAGTTTTATAGCCGTCTTTTGAATAGCTTTTAAAACCACTGCTACTGCCCACTACCACTACCTCATAAGTACCTGCTTTGTCATACGTATGAGTGTATTTGGTTACCCCAGAATCATCGGTAATGGTAATACCTTTTCCTGTATCGAAAGCCTTATAGTCAATAGCTCCAAAGTTAGCCGATTCAACAAAATAATCGCCTATATAGCCAATGCCAGCACCCACGGTAGTAAACAGAATCTGAATATAAGAAAGCGTTGCCATTTTTTGTTTTACAGCACTTTCCCACGCTGAAATGGTACGACCAATATCAAAAGTGTAATCGGTATACTCAGTTTTGGGTTCTACAAATAAATCCCAAACGGTTTCTTTTTTGAAAGTGACTGCTGTTTCTCCTTCAGCAATTCCTCCTAAGAATATCACGATAGGGAACTTTGTTTCTTCGGGGTGTTCGCTTTGGTCGTTAGTACTTTTCAAAGTAGTTGTCGCAAACTTCATTCGTAAAGTCATCTTCTTGTTACTTCCTACTTTGGTGTTTACATTAAGGCGCAAAGCTTCATACCACCAGTTAGGGTGTTTGGCATTCACTTTCACTACATTTTTACCTATGGTAGCATCGGTTACTACTTCGGCTTGACTGCCAACTAAGTTGTCACCGCTATTGGCGTTGCGCACTTCAAAAGCGCCATTAGCTAAAGTAGTGCTCCCTACTTGTGTAGAAGTAAAGTCTACTTTGTAAGGTTTCACATCAGGGTCGGTAGGGCGATAGTTTTTACCTTGTAATTCCTCAGAAGTCTTCCCTTTGAGTACATTGTCTATACTCTTTTGGTAATCGTGCCCTTCATCACCGGTGTAGATAGCCAAGGCATTTACATTGTGATGAATAGTAAAAGTTACAGGGTCGCCTACCTTCACTTGGGTTTTATCAGCTGTTACTGATAGGTCTACGTCTTCAGGTTTATCCTTAGTACAAGCACCCAAAGCCGTGAGTAGCAAACTGCTAATGAGTAATATATGTGTTTTCATTTTAGTATCCAGGATTTTGAGTTAAATTCTTATTTGCGTCCAATTCGCTAAGCGGAATAGGTAACAATTGGTGATAAGGGCGAACATTCTCAGGCGCAGCAGGTGCTGGAATACGGCGTTCCTCCCCACTGATAAAGGGATTGTTGATACGCCAGTTTTGGAAAGCTTGTACCAGAATGCCACGGCGTACGAGGTCACACCAGCGGTCGGTGGTTTCTCCTACAAGCTCGCGAGCCCGTTCATTTAAGATTTCAGTGCGGAAAGCGGTATAATCATCGCTGTAATGTTTAGCTGTCCACATAGCAGTACCTGCATAGTCATAACCATAAGAGGAGGTTTTCCAATCGGGTACTACGGTGTTTACATCGTTGATATGGGTTTTATCCAAATCACGAGGCAATACATCGCGGTGTACGATGCGTCCGCCTGCTTTGTTAGAGATACGAGCGCGTTTGCGCACTAAATTCACCGCATCGTAAGCACTTTGTACGTTGGTGCCATTCATTGTTAAAGAAGACGAGGGTGTGTAAGCCCCAGGTGAATGGTTTACCTCGTTATAAGCCTCTGCATAGATGAGGAGTACATCAGCAAAGCGAAGTAACGGTTCATCCATACCAAAGTTTTTGTAGTTATACGAAGAGGTATCAGCTAATGGGAAACGGCGGAACTTACCGATACTCCACATTACCCAGTTGTTGTTTTCGGTAGCCTTACTAAGAGGTTGGTCTACACGGGTATCTTTGTAAATATTGTAGTCCCAACCCCATAACTTACCATTGTCGAGCACTTGCACACGTGGGCAGTTCCACAACCGGCGAATAGAGTCGGAGGGTTCATAAATCATACGGTGGTAATCGGAACTGGAGATGTTATCCCACGAACCTCCTAAGTTTTCATTACCTCTCATTCCGTAAAGCATTCCTGTGAGGGTACCGGTATCGTCGCCTGTAAGACCTTGTACGCACCAAATAACTTCTTTTGGAGCTTCGCTTATTTTGGTTTTAGCGTTGAATACATCAGGATAGTATTCTACTAATTGGTAGCGACCGCCTTGTATGACCTCTTTGGCATAGTTCATTGCTTTGGTGTAGTTTTCAGTAGCCGAACCAAGCACTTCACGTCCGTCGCGTTGCGCTACTGAAGCGAGCCATAAGTGTACTTTAGCCAAGAAACCGCGACAAGCATCTTTGGTAATACGTCCGTATTGGTAACCATTGCCTGTATCGCCTTTTTCGGCTACGTGAGCCATCGAGTAAGTAAAGTCGGCAATGATTTGCTCAAACACTTGCTTTTGTGGGGTACGAGGCACTTTGAGGTCGTTGAGTGATTTGGTTTCTTTCACAACCAAAGGCACATCGCCAAACCAACGCACCAAATCGAAGTACAAGTAAGCGCGCACACCACGAGCTTCGGCTACATAGCGTTCCCAGTTATTGATGCGACCTTGGTGTTCGGTTACATTATCGATTACCGAGTTGCAGTTCTTAATAGCTACATAATGTTGTTGCCACATTTGGGTAATATAATCGTTGTCTGACCCAAACTTGTAGTTACGCAAGCCTCCCCCTTCGTCCCAATCGGCACGTTTGGCAAGGTCGGTACTGATTTGTTTGGTGCCGTGTCCTGTAACATACACATCAGTGAGGTAACGGTAAGTCCCGTTCATCGCTTGGCGAGCATCCAATTCATTTTCATAGAAAAATTGAGATGTAGGGGTGCTCTTGGGGGTTTCTTCCAAGAACTTGCCACAACTGCTCAATCCGAGGCTCGCCCCTATTACTATAATGGTGGTAATATGTAATTTCATAATCTATATCTTTTAAAAACCAACTTCTACTGAGAATAAAACCGATGTAGGTCGTGGGTACGGACTCATATCGAGACCTGGGGCTAAGCGAGCAATAGTTCCATAGCCCGTATTGGCTTCGGGGTCAAACCCTGAATAACGCGTCCAGAGTGCAAGATTGGTACCGGTAACGCCTACACGCAATTTGTTAAGTTTGTAAGGCTCTAACACTTCTTTAGGCAAGTTGTAACTAAGAGTAACAGTTTGCAAACGCAAGAAAGAACCGTCTTCTACCAAGTCGCTACGGAAAGCGTTTTCAGCCCAGAAACCACCTCCAAAGAGCGGGAAGTTACGGTCGGGGTGTGCTTCTGACCACACGTTGTTATAAACGCTTTGTGTGATATTGTCGATATTCTTAGTGCCTGTGAGGTAGTAAGCATTACCGTTTACTACATCATTGCCATACGACCAACGCAAGAAAGCGTACAATTCCCAACCTTTATAGGAGAAAGTGTTACCTATACCACCCGTGTGCAACGGGTTTACATCGGCTACGGGCACACGGTCGTTAGTATCGATTACACCATCGTGGTTGATGTCTTTCACACGCAAACCGCCTAAAGCGACGTTAGGCCCTGGTTGTGCATTATCCACTTCGTTTTGGTTGTGGAATACACCATCGGCTACATAACCATAATAGATACCTACCGGCATACCTACACGCAAGAGCACATCACTTTTGATTTTGGAGTTGATGCCACGGTCGTAAAACTGTTGATACTGACCTTCGTCTAATGAAAGGATTTTGTTTCGGTAGAAAGAAATATTGAAATCAGTTGTCCATTTGAAATCGCCTTCACGCAACCATTGTGCATTGAAGCTCACTTCGAGACCTTTGTTTTCCATTGAACCTGCATTCTTCCACGCTTTTTGGAATCCCGAAGTAGAAGGGATATTCACTTCCAAAAGCATATCGTCTATGCGTTTGTAATACAATTCAGTAGAAAGGGTGTAACGGTTTTTGAGGAAGGACAAATCTAAACCGATATTGTATTGCTTTTGGCTTTCCCATTTAAGGTTGTCGTTAGCAATATTGCTGGTATAACGACCGATTTCCACTTTGTTACCGTCCAATACTACTTTGTTTTTAGCGAGTTGTGCTAAAGATTGGTAAGATGGGATTTGGTTGTTACCTGTCATACCGAAACTACCGCGCAAACGCAAGTTGGAAATAGCTTCTATTTTCTTGATAAAGTCTTCTTCGTGAGCATTCCAAGCCAAAGAAACGGCAGGGAAGTAACCGTATTTGTTATTCTTACCAAATTTAGAAGAACCATCAGCACGCAAAGAAGCGTTGAGCACATACTTGTTGTTATAACTATAAGTAGCCCTACTGATGTACGATACCAATTGGTTGCCATCATAAGTGTACAAAGGTGCGTAGGTTACTAACCCTTGGTTGATACCCCAAATACCTTGTTTGGTATCCTCGAAGTTAGTAGACTTATTGTAAGTATAATCTGTCCAATACTTATTGGCTTCAAAAGCGCCCATTATAGAAAAATAGTGTTTATTGATGCTCTTAGAGTATTGCAAACGGGCTTCATATACCCAGCTGTTCTCATTGCGATGAGAGAGTTCCATACGTCCGCGTTCTGACTGTCCGAACCAAGTGTCAGGTCCCCAAAAACGGTCTTGACCAATAGTGTGTAAACGGTAAGAAGCACTGGTGTTAAAAGTCAAATCTTTAAGCAGTTGATAGCTGAGGTATACATTGGCGTTGAGCTCGTTGTATTTGGTGTTGATATCCACTTGGTCTACCGCTACCTTAGGGCTCATCGTACGAATGTTAGGATAGCTCATCAGGGTACCAAAACCAGGGTAGTCTAAGAAAGGAGAAGTTTGCAAAGCTTTGAGAACCACTCCATTTTGAGACCAATCGCTTACGGGATTTTTATCCTTAGAAACGGCATAAGAGAGGTTGATACCTGCATTCATCTTATCGTTAATCTTCTGAGAGAGGTTGAGACGAGAAGTGAAGCGGTTGAAAGCAGAACGCTTGATAAGTCCTTCTTGGTTCAGATAACCCACTGAAAGCATATAGCGGGTTTGGTCGGTACCACCCGTGATACTACCGTTAGCTTCGTTTTTGGTACCTGTTTGGGTAACTTCTTTCAGCCAATCTTTTACGGCAGGGTGATTCCAGCCTTTTTCGGCAATCATTCGTTGCCAAAAGTCTATTTGAGGTTGATTGCCCCAAGTGCCATAATCAAGCATTTTGTGAGCGTAATCTTCAGCGCTGAGCACCTTCAAAGGGATATTAGGCATCATATCAATAGAACTTGCATAACTGAAATTGAATTTTGGTTTGGCGAGCTCTTTTCCTTTTTTGGTGGTGATAAGCACTACCCCATTAGAACCGTTAGACCCGTAGATAGCTGCTGCGGCGGCATCTTTGAGGATTTCCATTGACTCGATATCGTTAGGGTTTAAGCTGAGTAGCGGATTGGTAGCCACATCTTCATTGGTGTTGGTTACCCTTTGAGTAGGCATTGGCACCCCATCAATAACAAAGAGCGGTTGCGTACCTCCTGTGATGGAGTTCACCCCGCGAATTCTAAATGTGAGTCCGCTGGAAGCAGAACCATCGGAAGAGATGATTTGCACCCCACTCACTTTACCTTGCAACGCTTGCAATACCTGCGACGGACTGCTTTGGGCAATATCTGCCATCTTCACCGAAGCTACTGCCGTAGAGATATCGCTTTTGCGCTGTGTACCGTACCCTACAAGCACTACCTCATCAATCTGAGTGACCTCAGGTTCGAGAGATACATTGAAAGTACGTGTTTTACCTACGGCTATGGTTTTGGAGCGATAGCCCATAAAGCTCACTACTATTTTATCGGTAGGAGCTACACTTAGGGAGAAGTGCCCTTCAAAATCAGTAGCCGTACCTGAATGCGCGTGCTCTATAGCAACGCTTGCACCAGGGAGGGGTTGTTTGTTTTCATCGGTAACTACCCCCGTAATAGTTACTTTTTGCGCCAGCATTGGGATACTGAACAGCAAAATACAAATGCTAATGATGCTTTTCATTATATAAAATTTAAAGTTTTTTCTTTGGGACAAAATTAAGGAATACTTAACAAAAAGCACTTTACTTATTGTACATTTTTCTTTACTAAAAGTTATTTTTCTGGTAAAAACGTAAGTAATCAATAAGTTAACGTGAGCTCAACGTAAGAAATATCGTAGTATTTATGTTACGAAAAATATACAGAATAGAAGCACAAGGACTTTATAAAAGGAAATAAAAAGGAATTATAAGTAACCAGTAAAAGTGTTTTTTGGTTGAAAAGAGCTTGGGTTAGCTTATAGAGAGCTTATAGGAAGCTTATACGAATCTTGGACGATTGGTATAGAAAGGGTGTATAAGTAGTTGATTAATACTATAATACAACGATTAAAAAGTGCTAAAAATGAGGTTTCGAGGCGAAAGAAAGAGGAATAGGCAATAGGCCTTAGGCCATAGGCAATAGGAGGGAGTATGACGGAAAAGGGGGAATGTAGCGACTCACTTATTCGGTAAGCCCCCGAACCCCCGAAGGGGGACAAGCTGGAAAAGGTGACAAACCTCTCTCTTTACACATACCCAGCTGTTGCTGGCTACTTTCAAAGGGGGAGTGTAGGGACGAATGAAGAGAGACGAATGACGAAGAAATGACGGTACGAGATACACAGGCGGATAAAATTAGTAAATGAGTTAATTAGCAAATTAGCAAATGGGGGCGGGAGAATTAAATAATGTAGATTTAGAGAGCTTATAGAAAAGACGAACAAAGAATGAACAAAGAACGAACAATGAGTGGGTCTACAGTGGCTCTACAGTGGCTCTACAACGAACAAAAGACGAACAAAAGACGAACAAAAGACGAACAAAAGACGAACAAAAGACGAACAAAAGACGAACAAAAGACGAACAAATGATGAACAAAAGACGAAGAAAAAGTGAAGGTAAGTTAAAGCTAAGATAGGGATATGAAGAAAGTTCGGTTGTATTTATCAATGCAAAAAAAAGGGGATACCAACGCAAAAGCGAAAGTATCCCTTTTTTTAATATATTTAATGATTAAAAATCGATAGAGGTATCGTCTTCTCCAGAGTCTTCTTCTTTCTCCTTGCTACAATCTATTTGGATTTGTACATTCTGAGGTGCAGGGAATGCAGCTTTGGAAACAGCTAAGTCAGCATCGGCATAACACTTTTTCATATAGTATCCCCAAATAGGTAGAGCCATTGTAGCCCCTTGTCCATAAGCCATACTACGGAAGTGTACTGCACGGTCTTCGCCCCCTACCCATACGCCTGTTACAAGATTAGGCACCATTGCGACAAACCAACCATCGCTGTTGTTTTGGGTAGTACCGGTTTTACCAGCTATGGCATTGGTAAATTGGTAAGGATAGCCAGTCATCACATTTTTATATACAGTGTTGTAACTATCAGCTCCTTTGGTACGTAATCTCGCTCCTGAACCGTAGCGAGTAACACCTTCCAAAAGATTTACTACCGCACGAGCTACTTCGGCATTTACTACATCGTGCGTTTCAGGAGTATTTTCGAAGAGTACTGTACCGTTTTTATCTTCAATACGGGTAATCAGTACAGGTTTTACATATACGCCTTCATTGGCAAAAGTGCCGTAAGCACCTACCATTTGGAAAACAGTGGCATCGGCAGTACCTAAGGCGATGGAAGGAGCTTGAGGCATATTGGAAGTAATTCCTAACTTTTTCACTAAGTTAATGACAGGAAGAGGCCCTACTTTATCCATTAAATTCACCGTAATAGAATTCACAGAGTTTGCTAATGCATATTTGAGAGTCATCATCTTACCGGTAAAGTTACCTGTGGAGTTACGCGGGCACCACGCTTGTAGGTTACCATATTTATGGGCTTCTACACAAGTTTGTATATCGGGCAACTCTAAACAAGGAGAATAGTGAAGCTGGTCAATAGCTGTGGCATAAACAAAAGGTTTGAAGGTAGACCCAGTTTGGCGAGCTCCTTGTATGACTTGGTCGTACTGGAAATGTTTGTAGTTAATACCACCAACCCAAGCCTTGATATGCCCTGTTTGGGGTTCCATAGACATCATTCCTGTGCGCAAAAAAGCCTTGTAGTACAGTATAGAATCGCGAGGGGTCATTACAGTGTCTTTCTCGCCTTTCCAACTGAATACGCGCATATCGGTCTTTTTATAGAAAGAGTCGCGGATTTCCTTTTCAGAATAGCCTAAATACTTTAAGTGAGCCCAGCGATTAGAGTTTTTCATTGCCTTTTCAATCAGGGCTGCGTACTCATCTTTTGAGACCTTCACGAAAGGGAACATAGGGTTCTTTTTAGGGTTATTTTCGGCGTCGAAAGCCTTTTGTAGTCGTTGCATATGAGCTTTAACGGCAGCCTCAGCATAGGCTTGCATCTTAGAATCGATAGTAGTGTAGACTTTTAGTCCATCGAGGTATAAGTTGTGCTTGGTACCGTCTGGCTTAGGATTGTTTTCAATCCAGGTTTTCATATAAGTGCGCAAGTATTCGCGGAAATAGGTAGCCAAACCGTCGTTATGGCTCTCAGGGGTAAATTTAATTTTTAAAGGCAGTTTTTGTAGAGAGTCTTTTTCCTCTTGAGTAATGTAATTGTTCTTTGCCATTTGGGCAAGTACTACATTACGCCTATTGGTGACGCCTACTTTATTTTTCACTGGATTATAAAGAGCGGAGTTTTTAAACATTCCGACCAGCATTGCCCCCTCTTCTATCTTGAGGTTTTTAGGTTCTTTATCGAAGTAAATTTTGGCAGCTGAGCGTATACCATCGGCATTGTTATTAAAGTCGTAGACATTAAAGTACATTGCCAATATTTCTTCTTTGGTATATTGTTTCTCGAGACGAGTAGCAATAACCCATTCTTTTATCTTTTGAGTATAACGCCCTAAGCCTCTTTTCTTTTCTTTATGGAAGAGCTGTTTAGCCAACTGTTGGGTAATAGTTGAAGCCCCTCCTCTGCTACCAAAGAAAAACATTGCGCGCAAGGTGCCACGTACATCGATGCCTGAATGCTCATAAAAGCGTTCGTCTTCAGTAGCAATAAGCGCATCGACTAATGATTTGGGCAAATCTTTAAACTTAATAGGAGTGCGATTCTCGTCTAAATAGAATTTTCCTAAGGATTTACCATCGGCGGTAATTATTTCGGTAGCTAAATTGGTTTCGGGATTTTCTAAGTGTTTGAAGTCAGGCATCTCGCCTAATAGTCCCAAAGACGCTGATAAGAACAGCAACATAATTGCTACAATTCCACCAGCAAAGATATACCAAAACCATTTTACGACGGGGCTTATACCCTTTTTGGTTTCACTATTGTTTTCTGTGTCGTTTGTTTTTTTCATATCTTATTTATTAGTTTATCAATGAAAGTTTACTTTCTGTTTTTTACTTCCTCAACTCTTAATCCTACTTCAGTAATTCCTTTGAGCACAGGCACGCCATTGTTATCGCCTATTTTTCGCATTGCTTGTTCTATTTTTATGAGATATTTACCTTTAGTAGGGAATGTGAAATTCTCTTTATACCACAATTTACTCTCTTTTACGGCTGAATAGCCATAGCCTAACCATTTACCTTCGGGGGTGGCCATTTCGTACTCCAAAGTGTCTACAATTACTTTATTGCTGTTAGGCAATTCCATTTTAGTAATGAGAAACAGATTGCTGAACTCATAATGTTCGTCATTTCGGAGCATTATAAAAAGGTTCTTCTTTGCTACTGTGTCGTTTTCTTCTAATTCAAAAAACATAGGTTTATGCTGTTCCCAACCATTGGGTAGGGAAACATATTGGCTATATTCCACCCCACTATGGCAAGAAATAAGCAAGGTAAAGAAGGTTAGCAGGCTAAGAATTCTCATCTTTCGGTGTATTGTCGTTATTATTAACTTTTTGTTTGTTTTTATAATTAGGGTTCTTTTTGTTATTCCCATTGGTATAATGAGTATTTTTAGGTTTCGCTTGTGGCTTTTGAGCTTGTTTTTCGTTTGCTACTTCTGCATTGTTATTGTTTTTCTTAGCTCCTTGATTGGACTGTGATTTCAGTTGTTTAGAGGAGTTATTATTGTTACTTTGAGCAGATTTAGCATTCTTTTGACCTCCTTTATTGTTGCGTTTGTTCTTTTTACGCTTAGGAGTATCGAAACGGGTGATGCTATCTTCTTCTACCGGAGCGAGTTCAATGCCCTCGTATACTGAGGTACTCTTACGAGAAGACAAATCGGTTATAATGGCGTATTCTTCGAGTTCCTCGATAGGTTCGCCGTTTTTATTGATTTCTAAGATTTCTTTTACACTATCTACAGATAGTTTGTGCCAAGTAATAGGGTTTTCATCATAAGTGAACCACATTAATCGCTTAAAGATGTCTATCTTTTGACAAGTAGCCATACCGCGTTGTGTATGGAGTTTTGTATCGGTTCTTGGGAAGTCTTGCAGAGCATCTAAATAAGTATCGAGCTCAAAGTTCAAGCAACATTTTAGCTTACCACATTGCCCTGCTAATTTCTGTGGATTTAAAGAGAGTTGCTGATAGCGGGCAGCCGAAGTAGAAACACTTCTAAAATCGGTAAGCCAAGTAGAGCAACACAATTCGCGTCCACAAGAGCCTATACCGCCCAAGCGAGCTACCTCTTGACGGAAACCTATCTGGCGCATTTCTATACGCACTGAAAAGGCTTTTGCCATATCCTTAATGAGTTGGCGGAAATCTACGCGTCCTTCAGCTGTATAATAGAAAGTAGCCTTAGAGCCATCCCCTTGAAATTCGACATCTGAGATTTTCATTTCGAGTCCTAAGGCAATAGCTAGCTCGCGTGATTGTTTTTGTACTTCAATCTCTTTGGCACGTGACTGTTGCCATACATCTATATCGTGCTGATTGGCTTTGCGGTATACGCGGGGCAAGTCGCCTTCCCAATCTATTTTTCGCTTCTTCATTTGCGAACGCACCAACTCACCTGTGAGCGTTACTACCCCCACATCGTGACCTGAGGGAGCTTCGGTAGCCACGACATCTCCTATTTGCAGAGGGAGCTTGTCTACATTGCGGAAGTATTCCTTCCGACTGTTTTTAAAACGTACTTCCACGCAGTCGAAAAACTCTTGTCCACCAGCTAATTGAGTATTAGCAAGCCAATCGAACACTGAGAGCTTTACACTCCCAAAGCTACTGGCTCGACAGTTGGATATACACCCTTTTTTTGTATGATTGATTGTGCAACTATTGCAACTCATTTTCCTGTTTATTATGTTAATAGTGTTTAGGTAACATACTACCTCAATCGGCAAAAATACAAAAAAATATAATTAGAGCAACAATGTTTAGTGATTATTTTCTTTATTTTTAGGATTATTACCTTAATATAGTCTGTTATTTTAGCTTTATAGACAGTATTTCTAAAAGAGATTTTACAGTAGGAATAGGAGAGAGGATTATATTTTTAGTTTGGTTTTTAAATCTGTTTTTTACGGCTTCGGCGGTAGTTTTACCTATACAAAATATTTGTTGTTCAGCTGTGAGGGTGTTGCACGAGCAGTAGCTTTCTACTCCCGACGGACTGTAAAAGAGAATAGCACTTGCGTTCTCTTTTATCTCAATAGGAGTATATTCAGTTTTATAAGCGGTGATTTCTTTTACTTTTAAATTGTTTTCAACAAAGAAGTTGGGGAGGGTATTAAGGCGTTGAGTACCTGCAAAGAATGCGATAGAGGTAAGTTTTTTTAAGGAAGCTAAGTTTTGCTGTAAATGTTGAACCAAATCAGAGGCATAGTGGGCAAAATGCAATACATTAAAACCGTTTTGAGTGAGTAGTTGTTGAGTTTGCTCACCTACACAAAGAACAGGAGTCTCTTTTAAGGTAGTTGCCAAAGGGTGTCTTGATAGGCTCTTCACTGCATTTTGACTGGTAACAATGAGCAAGTCGTAGGGCGGTGTGAGGCTCATTGTTATAGGGCTTACGGTGATAAAGTTGTGTTCGATGAGGTGTATAGGAAGAACTGAAAGGATTGCTTTCTGTTCTTGGGATAAGACTTTTGTAGAGACGATGGTTTTCATATTTGTTATTTAATAAAAAAACTCGGTGAGTATTGCTACGCACCGAGTTTGGTAATGTTAAAGAGGGGTTCCTTCGTTGGTTTTGAAGCGATACTCTAAATAAGTATAGGCATCGCGCGGTAGGATTTTTATCCATCGCTTGTATTTCAAGAACCACTTGAAACGGATAGAGCTAAAGAGCCCTTTGGTTAAATAAGCAGCTATAAAAGGGTGCGCATTTAGCACGATGCGTCCTTTATAGGCTTCCTCCTTAATAATGCTTTCAAGTTCTATATTGATTTTATCAATTAGAACGATAGGCGCTTCGATTTCGCCTTCTTTGCTTGGATTCTCTTCTTTTGTTTTGATGTTTAGTTCTTGGCGCACTCGCTGGCGTGTGATTTGTATCAGACCGAACTTGCTCGGAGGCAAGATTTTGTGTTTAGCACGGTCTTCAGCCATTTCGTTGCGCAAGTGGTCGAATAATACACGGCGGTTTTCGCTATTGCCCATATCGATAAAATCGACAACGATGATACCACCCATATCGCGCAATCGGAGTTGTCGTGCGATTTCGGTAGCAGCGATGAGGTTTACGGATAGCGCGGTGGTTTCTTGGTCGTTATTTTTATTGGAATGGTTGCCACTGTTTACGTCTATCACGTGTAAGGCTTCGGTGTGTTCTATTACGAGGTAAGCTCCTTTTGGCATCGATACGGTGCGACCGAAAGCCGTTTTGATTTGTCGTTCGATATGGAACTTTTCGAATATAGGCACTGATGAGTGATAGAGTTTTACGATATTCTCTTTCTCAGGAGCAATTTCTTGTACGTATTTTTTTATCTGTTCATAGAGTTGCTCATTATCTACGTGAATACCTGTAAAGGAATCGTTGAACATATCGCGGAGGATAGCCCCCGTTTTGTTCACTTCACTCATTACCTTAGAGGGAAAAACCGCTTTTTGAATTTTTCGGCACATCAAAACCCAACGATTGAAGAGACTTTGCAAATCCTTGTCGAGTTCCGCTACTTTTTTACCTTCGGCTACGGTGCGTACAATCACACCAAAACCTTTGGGTTTAATGCCTTGCAAGAGTTTACGCAAGCGTTCTTTCTCGGCTTTACCTTCTATTTTCTGAGAGATAGAAATGCGGTCAGAAAAGGGAACCAACACGAGATAACGACCTGCGATAGAGAGTTCTGAGCTGATACGAGGACCTTTGGTGGAGATAGGTTCTTTTACTATCTGTACCAGTATAGGTTGATTAGGTTTAAGTGTTTCGGCTACAGAACCATTTTTATCGATATCGGGTTCTAAGGGAAAATCTTTAAGAGAAAAGTCTTTTAGTTTTCCTGAGATTACCCATTTAAGGAACTTCAGTAGAGAAGCTAATTGGGGGCCTAAGTCGTGATAATGCAAGAAGGCGTCTTTTTCGTGACCTACGTTTACAAAAGCTGCATTGAGCCCTTGTATAGGTTTGCGCACCTTAGCGAGCATTATATCTCCTACTCCTAAGCCGTTAGTATCTTCTTCTTTATGAAGTTCGATGAGCCTACCGTCTCTGAGCAAAGCAAAATCTACGTAAGAGGAACCAGAACGAATGATTAATTCTTTGTCCACTTTGTTGGATTTTAGTTAAACAATACTACTTTAAAGCGAAAAAGTAGTTAAAAACTACTTTTTCTTTTTGTGGCGATTAGCTCTCGCTCTTTTTTTGCGTTTGTGGTTAGCCACTTTATGTCTTTTTCTTTTTTTTCCGCTTGGCATAACTTAATTATTTAATATATTGTGATTTATTAATACAATGTTATTTTTTCGCTTTTTTATCAGTTTTAGCTACTTTTACCTTAGCTTTAACTCCTTCAACGAATACTTTTGCAGGTTTAAAGGCAGGAATGTTATGAGCGGGAATTTTCAAAGTGGTATTCTTAGAGATGTTACGTCCAGTTTTTTCAGCTCTAGTTTTGATAATAAAGCTACCGAAGCCTCTAAGATATACGTTTTGACCACTTTCTAATGTGTTGATTACTTCGTTCATAAAGTTTTCAACCGTTAGTTGAACGTCGTTTTTATCAAGACCCAACTTGTCGGAAATCTTTGATACAATTTCTGCTTTTGTCATCTTTATATTGTTTTTATTAATAATATTCTCTAAATCCTTTCAGCGTGCAAAGGTACAAATTAATTATTTAATAAACACTATGTTAGAACAACTTTTTTTATTTTTTATTTTTTAGTATCTGATAATTAGCTGTTTAAAACACTGTTTTCTAATATTTTACAATTAAAATATACTTTTGTTATATCGCGGTAGATTTTTATGTTACTGATTGAAAATAAGTTTTAACAATTATCTTTTAACTGTAAGCTGTGCTACGTCGTGCCAAAAAGAAGGATAGGATTTGCTCACAACTTCTTTATCAGCTATTTCGAGGTTAGTTTTTAGCATCAAAGGTGTGAAAGCCATTGCCATTCGATGGTCGTTATAGGTAGCAATGCTAATACCAGAGCGCAAGTGTGGGCAAGGTGCTAAATGCAAGCTGTCGTGAGTAGTACTTACATCGGCTCCTAACTTTCTCAGTTCGGTTTGTAGTGCTTGAAGACGGTCGGTTTCTTTGATTTTAAGAGTGTGTAAGCCTGTTAAATGGCACTCTAAGCCCATTGCTACGCAAGTAACGGCAATGGTTTGTGCTATATCGGGGGTGGCATTTAGGTTATACTCGAAACGCTTTTGTTGAGGTTCAGCTACTTTTTCAATGGTTAATTCATTACCTTTGAATGAGGAGTGCACTCCAAAAAACTCATAAATAGTTTTTAAGGCACTATCACCTTGCAAGCTATGCGATTTAAAATAGGACAATGAAAGGGTGGTGCCTATGGGCGATAAGGCGACAAAAGCATACCAATAGGAGGCGGAAGACCAATCGGATTCTACTTCCCAACTGTTATGTAGTAAGTTTTTTCCGTTCATTGTGTTTACCTTTATAGTATTAGCTTTGAACAACACTTGCTCTTGTCCTATGCAATGAGCTAAGAGATTGGTAGTCATTTTTAAGTAAGGCAGAGAGGTAACTTCGCCTTCCAAATGCAAAGTGAGTCCGTTAGGCAAAGCAGGAGCAATAAGCAATAAAGCTGAGCTGTACTGACTACTGACGTTACCTTGGATATGTATTTCGTTGTTAATAAGCTTTTTCCCCCTTATATATATAGGTGGAAATCCTTCTTTTTCAGTATATGTAATATCGGCACCTAACTGTTGTAATGCATTTACTAATAGGTTTATGGGTCTTTCTTTCATTCGGGGAGAACCTGTGAGAAGCACTTCTTTGCCCTGCTGTATTGCAAAATAAGCGGTGAGAAAGCGCATTGCAGTACCTGCGTGATGAATGTCTACAACTTCTGTGTGAGAGCTAAGAGCTTGTTGTAGCAGTAGGGTATCATCGGCAGTGGAGAGGTTTTGCACAGTGAGTTCAGGGAAGAGCGCTTGCAATATAAGCACTCTATTGCTTTCGGACTTGGAGCCTGAGAGCAACAAATGTTTTCCTGACTGTAATGTGGAATGAGGTAATTGTATGTTCATAAGGTAAAAGATTAATGGTTAATGGTTAATGGTTAATGCGCGATAGGTGTTTAATAGGGTGCAAAGGTAGGGAATAATGTTGATAATGCCAAAAATGCCAAAAATGCCAAAAATACCAGGAATGCCAAAAATACCAGGAATGCCAAAAATACCAGGAATGCCAATAATGCCATAATTAACTTTGCCAAAGTTTTTGCCTGTGAGGCTCGCACCTTTGGCAAAGTTTGAGATGGAAAAGCGATGTGTTGAGACTGTTAGGAGGATTCGGAAGGAAACGGAAAAGTTCGGAAGGGAGTTGAGAGGAATTTTGGTGAAAAAAGGGTGTAAGGAGGGTGGGGTTAGCTTATAGAGAGCTTATAGAGAGCTTATAGAGAGCTTATAGGAAGCTTATACGAATCTTGGACGATTGGTATAGAAAGGGTATATAAATAGTTGACTCATAATATAATACAACAAGGCTAAAAACGGTAAAAACGGGGTTTCGAGGCGAAAGAAAGAGGAATAGGTGATAGGTCTTAGGCCATAGGCAATAGGGGATAACATTCCTCTTTACACATACTCCGCTCTCGCGGACTTCCTTCAAAGGAGAAAATTGTGGCGAGTCATTTATTCGGTAAGCCCCCGAACCCCCGAAGGGGGACAAGCTGGAAAAGGTGACAAACCTCCCCCTTTACACATACCCAGCTTTCGCGGGGCATATATCCAGCTATTGCTGGCTACCTCGGAAAAGGAGAGTGTGGTGACGGGGAAGTGAAAGAAACCTCCCCCTAGCCCTCTCAAAGAGGGGGAATGTGGCGAGTCATTTATTTGGTAAGCCCCCGAACCCCCGAAGGGGGACAAGCTGGAAAAGGTGACAAACCTCACCTTTTACACATACTCCGCTATCGCGGAGCATATATCCAGCTATTGCTGGCTACTTCGGAGAGGGGGAATGTAGCGAAGGGAAAACAAAGAAATGACGAATAGCGAGAGACGAATGGTGAAGGTAATGTGAGGGTGTAGCACGACGGGTAGAGACGAGCTGCACGGGCAGTTAGTAGTGAATTGGCAGAAGGGTAGTGGAGAAAATAGTTCTTTTGTACACTCAGACTTGTGGATAAGTAGCACTTGTGAGATGAATTTGATGGTTGAATTGAGGTTAAGATGAAAATAAGATGAAGAGAAGGGGAGGAGATGATATTGTATAGGAGGGGTTGGATTGAGGAATGATAGTGTGTAAAAAGTTACATATTTACACGTTTTGTGTATAACTACACACTTTGTATACAGGTTACGCACGGGATACTAACAAGTTATCAACAGGTTGTTAATAACTTATTATATTGATAATAAGTGTTTTAATGTAGTTATGAACAGATTTTCGGTATTTTGGCACGGAATTTTCTATATAGTAGGCGTAAGTTGATAAAACTTATTGTGCATAGTAATAAAATAAATGATTTGTCACAAACAGAAAATGGTTAAAAATTAAATTACTGAAAAAATTGCTAAAAGAAACATTGTTAGATAAGAATCATTAAACAAAACTGTTGTTAAAAATTAAATTTCATTTCATTGTGTTGTTGGGAAACAACTTTTATATTAAGAACATTGCTAAAATTTTAATTGTTTAAACACAATCATTTATTAAACTATTTTAAGACATTCCTTTAAGTTTAGCCAAGCTAGCTTAAAGTACTAACAAATATTGGGAGTTAGTAGTAGTATTTATATTATATGCATTGAAGAAAGACTTTCTTGAAAAAAGAAAGTCTTTTTTTATTAATATAGTATGTTTATTAGAAAAGTTTTGTATATTTGCAAAATTTTTGTCCTGTTTTAAAGAGCGCTTTTTAAACGCACAAAGCTGATGTTCATATTTTTATCATATGATGATAAGTGAGGAAGCAGCAAAAAACAATATATTTTTTAATTTAAAAAGACATATATAAAGTATGAAGAATCCAATTCTTTTAGTAGAAGATGATGTAGTTTTCTCCAAAATGTTAGGTAAATTTTTGGAGCGCAATGGATATGAAGTAGTAAGATGTTATAATTTAGAAGAAGCGGAGAAAAGCCTAAATGCATCGCTAAGTTTAGTATTCACTGATTTACGTCTGCCCGATGGTGACGGTATCAATTTCTTGAAAAAGGTGAAAGAAGTATATCCAGATTTGCCTGTAGTGGTAATGACCAGCTATGCGGAAGTATCGACTGCGGTAGAGGCAATGAAATTGGGTGCTTTTGATTATATATCGAAACCGTTCCAACAAGAGGACGTACTGAATGTTATTAAGAATGCGCAAAGCAGTACGCGTACGGCTTCGTTACCTAAGAAGGAAAATGTGAAGGCGTACAACAGCCCTGGCAAAGCTGCTCAGCCTGTTGTTACTAACGAAAATTCATATATAGAAGGTGTAAGTGCCGCTTCTAAAAAGCTGAATAAGTTTATCAGTTTGGTAGCCCCTACGGATATGTCGGTACTCATTACCGGTGAAAGTGGTACGGGTAAAGAGGTGATAGCCAAATCTATTCACTTGAAAAGTGAGCGTCGTAACAAGCCTTTTATTGCGGTGGACTGCGGTGCCATTCCTAAAGAAATTGCATCGAGTGAGTTCTTCGGTCACGTAAAGGGTTCGTTTACGGGAGCAATTACCGATAAAAAAGGACACTTTGAAGAAGCAAATGGTGGTACTATTTTCCTTGATGAGGTAGGAAACCTAAGCTATGACAACCAAATACAGTTGCTACGTGCCCTACAAGAGCGCCGTATTAAACCTATTGGTAGTTCTAAGGAAATAGAAGTTGATATTCGTGTATTGGCAGCTACCAACGAAGATTTATTGGCAGCAGTAGGAAAAGGAGAGTTTCGCGAAGACCTTTATCACCGATTGAACGAGTTTTCGATAAAAGTACCTTCGCTAAGTGAGCGCAAAGACGACTTGATGATATTTGCTTCATACTTCTTGGAAAAAGCAAATGAAAAGCTACATAAGAACGTACAAGGGTTTACTGAAAAAGCGGTACAAAAGATGCTTTTATACACTTGGGGAGGTAACTTGCGCGAACTATCGAACACGGTGAAACGCGCTGCCCTACTCACACAAGGTGATTATATTACCGAAAATGAGTTGCCAGAGCCTGTAATTACTGAAACACGCCATTTCCCTACAGAGCGTTTTTCTTTTTCAACCAAAGAAAACGAGCGTGAACTCATTATTAGTGCGCTACACGAGACCCATAATAATAAAACAGAAGCAGCTAAGCTGTTAGGCTTTACACGTAAAACACTTTACAACAAACTTAAAGCCTATAACATAGACGAATTTTAATAGGTAAGAGGTAAGAGGTAACAAGGTAAAAGGCAAGTAAAACGCCTCTTATCTGTTATTTTTTACCTTTTACTTTTTATCTTAAAAAATGAGAAAGACTTATTTACTAATTACTTTTTTAAACTTATCACTATTTACTACACTTGCCCAAAATAAATCTCCTTTAACAACTACCGATGCCCAAGCGCAACAGCAGTGGGTGAACGACACTTATAACAAAATGAGCCTTGATGAAAAGATTGGGCAACTGTTTATGGTATCGGTATTTTCAAGCCATATAGGCACAAAAAAAGCCGAAGAGGTAAAAGACTTCATAAAGAAATACTACATTGGAGGGATTATCTTCTCCAAAGGAGGACCGAAGCGTCAGGCAAAGCTCACCAATGAATACCAAGCACTCTCTAAAATTCCGCTTTTTATGGCAATGGATGCCGAGTGGGGATTGGCGATGCGCTTGGACTCTACTTATGCTTACCCGTGGAATATGACCCTTGGGGCAATCAAAGATAACTATCTTGTAGAACGTACCGGTAGACGTATAGGGTTACACTGCAAGCAATTGGGTATGCAGTTTAACTTTGCTCCTGATATTGATATTAACACAAATCCGAATAACCCTATTATAGGAAATCGTTCGTTTGGCGAGGATAAAGAGAATGTAACCCAAAAAGGGCTTGCTTTTACTCGCGGAATGCAGTCGGTAGGGGTGCTGGGCAGTGCCAAACACTTTCCTGGTCACGGTGATACTTCTAAAGATTCTCATAAAACTTTACCGCTTGTATCTTTCGCTGCTAACCGTATTGACGAGGTAGAACTTTACCCTTTTAAAGCCCTCATCAGAGAAGGAATAGCGAGCATAATGGTAGGGCATCTCAATATTCCTTCCTTAGAACCTAAAACAGGGTTACCTTCCTCGTTATCAAGTGCTATTATCACTGATTTACTCAAAAAGAAATTAGGCTATCAAGGGCTTATCTTTACCGATGCACTTGGTATGAAAGGGGTATCGGAATACTTGCCCGTAGGCGAAGTGGAAGTAGAAGCCTTCTTGGCGGGTAACGATATTTTGCTGATGCCAGCTAATGTAGCTAAGGGTTTTGAGGCAATGAAGAAAGCCTACCAGAACAAACGCATCAGTGAGGAACGCTTAGCACATTCAGTAAAGAAAATACTAATGGCTAAATACAAAGTGGGGCTCACATCTTTTAAACAGCTAGACGAAAGCACTGTAACCTCTACCTTGCACACAATAGAAGACGATTTGCTCACTGAGGAACTGTTTGAAAATGCGATTACGGTAGGGCAAAACAAGGAAAATATACTGCCTATAAAAGACTTGGACAAGCGCAAAATAGCCTATGTGAAGTTTGGCAACGACAGTGGTTGGGCGTTTTATTCCACTTTACGCAAATACGCAGAGACCGTGCTTATTGAGCCTAAGAATGAGGCACAGCTATATGAAGCAGTTGAACCTTTTGACACGATTATCATCGGGTTGCACAAACCAGATAAGACCCCTTGGGACGCATACAAGTTTACAGAGAACGAACTGAAATGGTTAGAGCATATTGCTAAGAAAAAAAAGGTAATCCTCGCAGTGTTTACTCGCCCCTATGCGATGCTCGACGTGAAAAATATAGCTCCTATTAAAGCTATTGTATTTGCTTACCAAAATAACAAAGTAGCCCAAGAGAAAGCCGCTCAGCTCATCTTTGGTGCTATTGAGGGTAAAGGAGTTTTGCCTGTAACAGCACACCCTAACTTACCCGTAGGCACTTCAATTGCTACTCCCAGAATAGGACGCTTAGCTTACGGCTTACCTGAAAGCGTGGGGCTCAATTCTCTTAAACTAAAAGAGATAGACAGTATTGCTCTTGATGCTGTAGCACAAAAGATGACACCCGGGATGCAAGTATTGGTTGCCAAAAGAGGAAAGGTAGTTTATCGCAAGAATTTTGGTACTTTAGATTACAATCCAGCCAATAAAGTGACCGACAACACTATTTACGACCTCGCTTCGCTTACGAAGATATTGGCTACTCTTCCCGAATTGATGCGTCTTTATGTGCGTGGAGATTTCAAACCCGTAGATACTTTTGAGGATTTGCTACCCAAGCTCAAACATACAAACAAGGGAGATTTGGTAATGAAAGATGTGCTCTCGCACTATGCTCAGTTCCAGTCGTGGATTCCTTTTTACCGAAAAACCTTAGACATTGATAAAAAGCCTTCGCCTGAGTATTACAGCACTACCAAAAGTGATTCTTTCCCTACTGAGGTAGCCAAAGACTTATATCTTAGAGAAGGATATGCTGACAGTATTTATAAAACAATTGACGAGAGTGAACTTATCAAAGATAAAAAGTACTTGTATAGCGACCTCCCTTATTATTATTTCAAGAAGTACATAGAAAAAAAAAACAAGAAGCCCCTACAAGAAATCGTTCAGAAGCACTTTTATAGAGGTTTAGGAGCCTACCAGCTTACTTTTCTTCCTTTGCAACGCTTCTCTCCTGTAAATATTGCACCTGCCGAAGATGAAAAGACCTTTCGTTCTCAGGAGCTTCGAGGGTACGTACACGACCAAGGAGCAGCCCTTTTAGGAGGGGTTGGTGGACACGCAGGACTTTTTGGAACTGCCGACGATGTAGCCAAAGTGATGCAAATGTACCTCCAACAAGGGTATTACGGTGGTACGTGGTTCTTGCAACCTCAGGCTATAAAAATCTTCAACACTTGTAACTACTGTCCAGAAGGTAACCGTCGAGGTTTAGGATTTGATAAGCCACAGTTAGGCAAATCAGGTCCTACTTGTGGTTGTGTGCCAATGGATAGCTTTGGACATACCGGTTTTACGGGTACTTTTGCGTGGGCTGACCCCACTAATGAAATAGTAATAGTTATCCTCTCGAACCGCACTTATCCCTCTTCTGACAATAAACTTTTGGTAAACCGATTGGTGCGCCAAAAGATACAAGGAGTGGTGTACCAAGCCCTATCTGCGAATAAAAACTTTTAAAAAGATTTGGTATATAACGAGAAGTTTTAGTACATTTGCGCCACGTTAATTTTTAAAATAGAATTTATTATATGGAAGCGTGGATTATTGCCATTTTTTTCATTGGCTATCTTTGTATTACTACCGAACACCAAATAAAGGTAGACAAAACCATTTCAGCCTTAGCTATGGCTGTCATCTGTTGGACGATACTTAAAGTATTTAACCTTGATGTACTAGAAGTGCTCAACGGAGTGTTAGTACCCGTAGATATAGCTAACAACAGTAATGCTATTGATGAAGCACTACGACATCACTTAGCTGAAACTTCCGAAATACTCTTCTTCTTAATCGGTGCAATGACCATTGTAGAAATCATTGATATGCACCGTGGGTTTGAAATCATCAAGCGGATGATTCGCACCAGAAGCAAAGTAAAATTGCTTTGGATTATAGGCATTATTGCTTTTTTTCTCTCTGCTATTATCGACAACCTTACTACTACCATTATTCTCATAACCATTGTACGTAAGCTCATACCTGACCAAAAAGAGCGCATTTGGTATGCTTCCCTCATTGTGATCGCTGCCAATGCAGGAGGGGCTTGGTCTCCTATCGGTGACGTAACAACTACTATGCTCTGGGTAAAAAACAAAGTAACCGCTGCTAAATTAGTAGAATACGTATTTATTCCTGCTACTGTATGCTTGATAGTACCTTTGTTTGTCGCTTCGTTTTTACCTGTATTCAAAGGAAAGATAGATACTTCAAACAGCGAAGAGAGTATTACTTACAAGAGCAGTATGCCTGTGTTAGTAATAGGCTTTATCTCTATTATCTTTGTGCCTATTTTTAAATCGATTACACACTTACCTCCTTATATAGGTATGCTTTTTGCTCTGGCTACTATGTGGTTTATTTCTGAAAAATTAAAACCTATCAGGGAACTTTCATCAACCGATAAGGATAAATTCAGTATTCATCGTGCATTAGAACGTATCGAATTTTCGAGCATACTATTCTTTTTAGGAATTCTCTTGGCAGTGGCTTCATTGCAAACTATCGGTACGCTTTTCAACTTTGCACAAACATTGAATGAGACTATCCCAAGTACAAACGTAGTAATTTTGCTCTTAGGTTTTGCCTCTGCTGTAATAGACAACGTACCATTAGTAGCGGCTAGTATGGGTATGTTCCAAGAACCTATGGATAGTGGTCTTTGGCACTACATTGCCTATGCGGCTGGTACAGGAGGTAGCTTGCTTATCATTGGTTCGGCTGCGGGGGTAGTAGCTATGGGTATGGAGAAGATTAATTTCTTTTGGTATGTGAAAAACATCTTATGGATAGCCCTTTTAGGTTTTGTGTTAGGTTATCTTACTTTGGTAAGCTTTGAAGCTTTACACGTTTTTGGATAGCATAAAACGATACATTATATACAAAAGACTGCCTAAAGAATTATATTTAGGCAGTCTTTTTTATAGCTGAACATCAGCATAGTTACTTTTTAGTCTCTCTTTGTGTATTATGAGAGGTGTATAGAGAATATAAAAGTACGTCAATGCACAGTGTTCACATTTAGAAATAACTTAGTATCTTTGCTAGCAAAAGCACATTATGAAGAATTGTTTTACAGAATAAATAGGATTGTAAGAGAGAAGACTCTTAAAACTTTAAATATGAACATCGTGTTTATTTGCGAATGCTATTGTGTAAGTCAAAAAAACGCCGTACTTTTGCACCCTAAAAGTATTTCAATTAATCACTAGCTACTAATCATTTATCATTAAGCATTAATCATTAAAAAAGATGTTATCAGAACAAGAAATCATTCGCAGAGAAAAACTCTCTAAATTGAAAGAATTGGGGATAAACCCTTATCCCGCTCCATTATATCCGGTTGATACTACCTCTAAGGACGTAGCCAACCATTATGAAGAAGGTAAACAAGTGGTTGTAGCCGGTAGATTAATGTCGTTGCGTGTACAAGGAAAAGCCTCGTTTGCTACTTTGCAAGATAGTGAAGGCACGATGCAATTGTACTTCAACCGCGATGAGATGTGCCCTACCGATGATAAAACGCTTTACAACGAGGTGTTTAAAAAATTATTGGATTTAGGTGACTTTATAGGTGCTGAAGGAACACTCTTCATCACTAAAATGGGTGAGAAAACTGTGTTGGTAAAGAACTTTACGCTACTTTCAAAAGTATTACGTCCGCTACCTATGCCTAAGGTAGATGCCGATGGTAAAGTACACGATGCCTTCACCGATCCTGAACAACGCTACCGTATGCGCTATGTAGATTTGGTAGTAAATCCACAAGTGAAAGAAGTGTTTATCAAGCGCACTAAACTCTTCAATGCTATGCGTCAGTTTTTTAACGATGCAGGTTATTTGGAAGTAGAGACACCTATACTACAAGCTATACCAGGGGGAGCTAGTGCACGTCCGTTTATCACCCATCACAATGCGTTGGACATTCCGCTGTATATGCGTATTGCCAATGAACTTTACTTAAAACGTCTTATTGTAGGAGGTTTTGACGGAGTGTATGAATTTTCTAAGAACTTCCGCAACGAGGGTATGGATAGAACTCACAACCCTGAGTTTACGGCTATGGAAATTTATGTGGCTTACAAAGATTATCACTGGATGATGGACTTCACTGAACGCTTGATTGAGCATTGCGCTATGGCGGTTAATGGTACTACTAAGGCGACCTTTGGTAAACATACAGTAGATTTCAAAGCTCCTTATCCACGCCTTACGATGACTGATGCTATTAAACAGTTCACAGGCTTTGACATTACTGCGAAGACAGAAGACGAATTGAGAGCCTTTGCACAGTCTATCGGTATTGCAGTAGACGAGGCGATGGGCAAGGGCAAATTGATAGATGAAATATTTGGTGAGAAATGCGAAGGCAACTTCATTCAGCCTACTTTCATCACTGATTACCCCAAAGAGATGTCGCCACTGACCAAAGAACACCGCGACAACCCCGACCTTACTGAACGTTTTGAGTTAATGGTATGCGGTAAGGAGATTGCCAATGCTTATTCAGAATTAAACGACCCTATTGACCAACGTGAGCGCTTTGAAGAACAATTGCGACTCTCAGAAAAAGGCGACGACGAAGCGATGTTTATTGACCAAGATTTTTTGCGTGCTCTTGAATACGGTATGCCACCTACCTCAGGTTTGGGTATCGGTATGGACAGACTCGTAATGTTCCTTACCAACAATGAGAGTATACAAGAAGTATTGTTCTTCCCACAAATGCGCCCCGAGAAGAAAGAAGTAGAGCTTTCGGAAGACGAGAAAGTAGTGTTTGAGCTTTTAAAAACCTCAGAGAGACTGCTTTTAGATGCTCTCAAAACACAAACAGCATTTTCTAACAAGAAATGGGATAAAGCCATTAAAGGTCTTACTAGTAAGAAAGTAGCAAAGGTAGTAAAAGAAGGAGAAGAACTGTTTGTGGAATTAGCAAATTAACGAATTTGAAAATTAGCAAATTATAGACTTTGTCAGAGTCCTTGGACTCTGACAAAGTTTTTTTATTGACCATTAACCATTAATAATAATTATTTATTGCTTTTGTAAAAGCCAAAGAAAGCGATATAACCGTAGCAAACTACTAAGGTTAGGAATGCTAAGCGGAAACCTATATAATCAGTAAGGGAACCGTACAGAATAGGCAAAAGTCCGCCACCGACAATCATCGTACAAAGGATACCTGAAGCTTGAGTTTTGAGTTCGCCTATTCCTTCACAAGCAAGCGCAAAAATAGTGGGGAACATCATAGAGTTGAAGAGACCGATACTTAATAAAGCCCACATTGAGAGCAAACCACCGGTATTGATAGAAAACAAAATAAGAGAGATGGCAACTATAGCAAAAGCAATGAGAACTTTGGCGGGAGCAATCCACTTAATGAGATAAGCACTGATAAAGCGTCCTAACATAGCACCTCCCCAGTAGAAAGTGAGAAAAACAGCTATAACAGCCTTCGGATCGGCTGAGGTTAGATGAGGTTTCCCTGCCAATAAGCCAAGCGTTTCTACAATAAAGCACATAGAAGAGTTCTCTAAAATATCCTTAGTGATGTTCATATCGATGAAGTAGTTTACTGCGTAACTTCCTATCACTACTTCAGCACCTACATACAAGAAAATACCTATAGCCCCCAACAGTAAGGGAGTTTTCTTGAGAAGATTCCAATAACTGTCTTTATTTACTTCTTCTTTTATTCTATAAGCATAAGGTAATTTAACTACTGCAAAAACAAATGCTAAAGCAAGTGCCCATAAGGCTATATACAAAAAAGGTAATTGTATTGAAAAGGCTTCTTCACGGAAATAAATAAGCTTATCTGTAGTGTCTAAGGCTTCTATTTCAGCATCTTTTTTTATTTCGTTGCTCAGTAAGTAAGTGGCTCCAAATATAGGAGCAATAGTAGTGCCTATGGCGTTGAAAGCTTGAGAGAAAGTGAGCCGGCGAGGTGTAGTGGCTTCGTCGCCTAAAATCACTATATAAGAGTTCATAGCCACTTGTAGGAAAGTAACGCCACAGCCTAATACGAAGATAGCAGTTAAAAATACCCAATATAAACGTTCTCCAGCAGCAGGATAGAAGAGCAAAGCACCTAAGGAGATGAGCAAAAGACCTAAGATAATGCCTCGCTGATAACCTATTTTAGTGAGAATAAAACCTGCAGGGATAGAAAAAAATAAGTAAGACAAGAAGAAAGATAGAAGAATATAGGCTGCATCGGAATAATGCAACTGAAACACATCACGAAGATGAGGTAATAAAAGCTGTATGAGCACTGTTAAACCTCCAAAAAGTAAGAATAAAAGTGCAACCAAAATAAAGGCTTGGGTATGTTTCTTTTGTCTATTCATTGCTGTATAAGCTCGGTTTAGAGCGCAAATCTACTACAAAAGATTAAAAAATAGTTAAAATTTAACACTTTATTTTTGCTGTATACATAACTTTAAGCGTACAACATACTTGTAATTAGTGTTTTAAGTGTAAGTAGACTCCTTGTTAATAAATATGTTAGAAAATATTTTGACAAATCTGTTGGGGGATATCAAAAAAGTTAGTAACTTTGCTCCGAATAAATAGTACTACTTAGCTCACTACTGACCATAACCATTCGTAACTAATTTAACTAATATAATGAAAAGCTGGTTTTTAAATGTAGCCGTACTTTTTCTCACATCAATGCTTTACTCTCAGCAAGGAGTTATTACAGGTGAAGTAATTGATGGTGATTACAACGCTCCGTTAATGGGAGCAAATGTTTTGGTTAAAGGGACTACCAAAGGGGCTTCTACTGATATGGACGGTAAGTATTCCTTGAATGTAGACTCACCTACTGGAACCTTAGAGTTCTCTTATCTTGGATATGTTACCAAGACAGTTTCGTATAAACTTGTGAATGGTAAAGCGCACGTGCGAATTACCCTTACAAGCGACCAACAAACCCTAGGAGAGGTAATTGTAACAGGTAAAAGCACCTTGTTAGACATTGCACAAGAGCGTAAAACACCTGTGGCGGTATCTACTATTCAAGCTACCGAAATTATAGAAAAATTAGGCACACGTGAACTTCCTGAAGTGCTCAATAGAACTCCTTCTGTTTATGCTACAAAAGGGGGAGGAGGCTTTGGTGATTCTAAAATCAATATTCGAGGCTTTGACAGTAGGAATGTGGCTGTAATGGTTAATGGTATGCCTGTAAACGATATGGAAGGTGGTACCGTATACTTCAGTAACTGGACAGGGCTTTCAGATGTAACTTCCGCAATGCAGGTACAACGTGGGCTCGGTGCATCTAAGTTGGCGATTGCATCGGTAGGTGGTACTATGAATTTCATTTTGCGTGCTTCGGATATGCAAGAAGGAGGGAATATATCTTTCAACTATGGTACTAATCAAGAATATAAAGGTACGGTTTCTTACAATACAGGAAAGAGTCTTACTGGTTGGTCGGCTTCTGTGTTGTTCAGCAAAAATGCAGGACGGAAATATGTAGATGGTACTCAGTTTGATGGCTATAGCTACTATTTTGCGTTAGGTTATGAACCTTCTAAAAAACATAGTTTCCAATTTACCTTCACAGGGGCTCCACAATGGCATAACCAACGTAATATAAGTCCGCTAATTTCTGATTATCAGAAATATGGTTCAGAAGACAAACCCAACCGTCGCTATAATTCAGATTGGGGATACTTAAATGGTGAAGAACACACCATTAAGAAAAATGTTTATCACAAACCAGTAGCAATGCTCAATTGGGATTGGAATATCAATGAAAGTACTTCCCTTAGTACTGTAGTATATGCATCATTAGGACGTGGTATGGGAACAAGTTCATCGGGGGTGGCACATTCAATCTCTTCGAAAACTACTGCTAGTGGTACAACCACCTATTCTCTTCAGAAAAACTATTTAAATTCTTTCCGTAGAGATGATGGACAGATAGATTTCGATAAAGTGGTGCGTTATAACAACGGAGAGACAGTAGATGATTTACTCCCTATGCAACACCCAAGAGAAGCAGGAAAGAACGTAACAATTGCTAATCCAGGTGGAGGTCGAGCTTTTACAGGTTATGGTGAAGGTTTTACCTTAAATGGCTCAGTAAACTCACACGACTGGTATGGTATCCTTACCAACCTGCAACACCAGATTAATGATCACTTCACTATTAATATGGGGCTTGATGGTCGTTATTACTATGGTTATCACTACCAAGTAGTAACTGATTTGTTGGGTAACGATAGTTATACTGATAATACACGAAATAACAACAAGAATTTGGCAACCCCTACCGTAATTCGTTCTGCGGTATCTACTAAGCCCTCTTGGAATCCTTTCCAGAAAGTAGAACCTCTTGAAAATCGTATAGGTTATAGTAGTGAAGGGGAAGTGAAATGGATGGGACTTTTTTCACAGTTAGAATACTCTGACGATCATTTTTCAGCTTTCTTACAAGGTTCTACCTCTATGCAGTCATACCAACGTATTGATAACTTTTTGAAAGATGGAGTTTCACGCGCTATAAGTACAAATCCTAATTCGGTAATGTATACTAAAACAGGTTTTAAAAACTTGATAGGTTATAATATCAAAGGAGGAGTGAATTATAATATCAACGAACAGCATAATGTGTATGCTAACATAGGATATTATTCTAAGCAACCTTTCTTCAACGCTGTATATCCTAACAATCTAAACTATTTAAATCCTTCGCTTACCAATGAAAAGATATTTGGAGTAGAAGCTGGATATGGTTTTAAATCTAAATTCTTCAGTGGTAATTTAAACCTTTATCACACTACTTGGAAAGATAGATTCCTTCGTCAAACTTACACTTTCGGAAGTTCTTCAGGAGGACGTGGCAGTAATACAGGCTATGCAAATATTTTGGGTGTTCAAGAAATACACAATGGGGTGGAAGTAGATTTCAAAGCTACTATTACTGATTACTTAAAACTAAATGGTATGTTCTCATTTGGTGACTGGTATTACAAAGGCGATGCCTCAGGAACTCTTTTGAATGAGAATGGTAATGCTATAGACTTACAAGGAAATGAGGTGCCTGTTGGTAGGGCTGCAGAGCTTAAACTATACTTAGATAAAGCAAAAGTAGGACAAACAGCTCAAACAACAGCTTCTTTGGGATTAACTGCACTGCCCGTTAAGAATTTGAATTTTGATATCGATTGGCGCTATATAGATAATTTATATGCTAATTTGAATATTGGTACTTTTTCTGAAAAAACAGTAGCTGAAAAAGGAGCTATAAAATTACCTGCTTATCATTTGTTTGACCTTTCTGCTTTTTATAGATGGCAACTTACTGATAAGCAACGTCTCACTTTCTCAGCTCACGCCTATAACCTATTAGATACTTATTACATCGCTGAATCATATACAAGTATTCACACCACTGATAGTAGTAAAACTTACCAAGGTATCGATGTGAGAAACCAAGTGTACTTTGGCGAAGGTCGTACCTTTAGCTTCGGAGTACGCTACAACTTCTAATAAGTAAAAATAAAAGATAAGAACTCAAAAGGCTGTCCTACTCGGGCAGCCTTTTTTAATTAACAAATTAGCAGATTGACAATTTTTTCATATCTTTGCTCCCTCATTGTTAATTATCAATTCTTAATTATTCACTGTAAGATATGTTGCGATTCGCAAAAGAATATAAATCTATTTATGAAATCTTTGAGACTTATATGCACTCATCAGACTATGAAGATATTGACTTCGTGTTTGATGTAGTGAACTACTTTCGTCGTAAAAGTAAAAATAAAAAGTCTCCTCTCAATATCGATGAACTCATCGCTGAAATCAAACACAAATCTGATAGCATCGCTTTCTTCAAGGAAAAACTCCATAACGTATTTGCTAATAAACAAAAAGTAATTCTTTTTACTGATGCTGGTCTGCTTAACAGTGTTTCTTTCTTCAAAGAATTGCGTCGTCGTATCAGTCGTCAGCTTTTGCCCGACCAGCCTTCGGAAGAGAATATACAATACGTACTCAACCAACTCTTCTACCGTCCTTCCGATGTGAAGTGGGTACATCAAATTCCTTTAGATAACTGGAAAGAACTCTTTGATATTCTTGCTGTATCTACTTTCTATGAGGATAGTGAGAGCAAAACTACTTCCAAGCAAATCCTTTTGGCGATAATGATTCTCTCACAACGTATGGGAGGGCTCGCCTTGCAAACTGATGTGCGCCGTATGGTGCCTGAATATGCTCACCTCAATAGTCCCTTTATCGCTCTCGACGATGAGCTGAACAATCTTGCACGTACTCTTTCCAAGGAAGATAACCCTTATCTATATATACAAGACCACGAACTTGATTATAAACAGCTGAATATACTAGTTGGTCAGTGTGAGGATTTCGTAAACAAAGCTGATGCTAATACTTCTAAATATGGGGTGAGTTTTAGTGTGAACCAAACTCTTTTGCTCATTCGTCAGCAAATAAAACGCATCAAGCGACTCTATAACTACCTGTTTATAGAAAAAGAAGCTGATAAATGTGAAAAAACGATTGCCTTCTACTTAGATATGGTGAAAACTAATTCTAAGAAGAACAATATTCGAAAGCTGATAGATGATAGTGTTTATAACATCACCTACGAGATTACGAACTATACCGGAAAGACGGGTGAACACTATATTACTTCTACTACCGGTGAGTACTTCAAGATGCTCAAAACAGCTTTGTGGGGTGGCGTTATCGTGGGGTTTATGTGTTTGGTAAAACTCTATATGTCGATGCAACCCGACCAAAGTGATTTTTTCCGTGCGCTGAACTACAGTTTTAACTACGCTATTGGTTTTGTGCTCATCTACCTCACGGGGTCTACTTTGGCTACCAAACAACCTGCGATGACGGCTTCCACGATTGCCAAGACTTTAGAGAGCCTCAGCGACAACGATAACAATAAAGAAAAACAGAAACACTACACCGAATTCTCAGCACTCTTTACACGTTTGTTCCGTTCGCAGTTCATCGCCTTTGTAGGCAATGTGTTTGGAGCTTTTCCTGTGTCTATGCTTTTGGCGATAGGAATGAGTTACCTCAGTGGTTACAATATCGCTACTAAAAAAAGTTTACATCTCTTGGAAGACCTGAATATATGGCACACCCCTGTATTTTTGCACGCTTGTATTGCAGGGGTATTTCTGTTCTTATCGGGTATTATAGCAGGCAACGTAGCTAGTGTAAATAACTTTAACAACTTCTATTATCGTCTTTCCGAACACCCCTTTCTTAAAGGCTTCTTTGGTAAAGTACGTATGCAACGCGTTGCTAACTGGATGCAACAAAAATGGCCGAGTGTCGTCTCAAATATTTGGTTTGGAGTCTTTATGGGAAGTGCGTGGGCAATAGGTCATTTCTTCGGTTTGCCCATCGATATACGCCACATCACCTTTGCCAGTGGTAATTTAGCTTATGGCTTGTATGGTATGAATTTTATCATTAGCTTAGAGAATATCCTTTGGTGTATCTTAGGGATAGGCATCATCGGTTTAGGTAACTTTATTGTGAGTTTTGGTCTGTCGCTATGGATAGCCTTGCGTTCTCGTGAAGTACCTGCTTCAGAACTAAAATATTTAGGTCGTTGCGTATGGAGAGCCTTTAAAACACATCCTAGAGCCTTTTTCTTTCCTGTAAAGGAGAAAGAATAAAAGAATATTCAAATGAAACACATCAAAGAAAAATTAGCTGAACGTGAAGCTCATAATGCCTTACGCAGTCTCAAACAACGCCATTTTGCTATTGATTTCTACTCCAATGATTATATAGGATTCAGTACAAATTCTGAGATTACTAAACGCATCTCTCAATTACTCCCTCAGCAAACAGCACCTCACGGGGCTACAGGATCGCGATTGCTTTCGGGTAACTTGCCTATCTTTTCCGAAACCGAAAGCTATATAGCCCATTTTCATAACGCCGAAACAGCTCTTTTGTACAATTCGGGCTATGATGCCAATGTGGGATTCTTCTCCTGTATCGTAGGGCGAGGTGATATTATTTTATACGATAGTTACAGCCACGCTTCTATACGCGACGGTATTTCACTGAGTTTAGCCAACTCCTATAAGTTTAAACATAATGATTTAGACGATTTAGAAAAGCTCTTAAAAAAGTTTGCTTTCCCTGATAAAACGGTGCTCATCGTTACTGAAACAGTTTTTTCAATGGACGGTGATAGTCCTGATTTGGTGCGTTTGGTAACATTAGCAAAGCAGTATGGGGCTTATATAGCGGTAGACGAAGCTCACGCCATAGGAGTATTTGGCAAACACGGCTGTGGATTGGTGCAAGCATTGGGGGTGGAAGAAGAAATTTTTGCCCGCATCGTTACCTTCGGGAAAGGCTTGGGAGCACACGGAGCTGCTGTCTTAGCTTCAAATGAGGTGATACAGTATTTAGTGAACTTTTCACGCTCTTTCATATATACTACTGCTATGAGTCCACATAGTGTGGCAACTATTAGGGCAGGATATGAGACCTTACAGACAACTAAATCAATAGAACAACTGCATCATAATATACAGTATTTTAAAACGCAAATTGCCAAATACAAAATACAGGGTTTTATTCCTTCTGATTCGGCTATTCAAGCCATAGTAGTAGCAGGCAATGAACGAGTGAAAGCACTTGCCAAAGTACTACAAGCCCAAGATATAGGCGTATTACCGATTTTAGCACCCACCGTACCTGCGGGACAAGAACGCCTGAGAATATGCTTGCACAGTTTTAATACCGAACAAGAAATCGAAAAGTTAATGAGCCAATTAGCCAGTTTGTCAATTATCTGATTAGAGAATCAATTTTCACCAAAGTTTTTTAATTGCCTGTCGTGCTACAACTCGTCATTATAGTATTGTGGTATTATCAAAGCTGAATCCATTCAGCAAGTCATTGGTTTTCATACGTTTTTTAGCAGGTAATTGCAATTCTAATAGCTGTATATAACCATCTTTTACAGCTACACGCAGTCCTTTTTTACCTACTAAGAGTTCCCCAATAGAATATTGATGAGAGACAGGTTCGAAAATAGCATCATATACTTTTACATTTAGTACTTCTCCTTTTTGTACAAACGCTGTCCACGCAGTAGGGTAGGGGCTCATTCCCCTCACTAAACGCTCTATTGTCATTCCTTCCGCTTGCCAATCTATCTTACAAGTCTCTTTGTATATCTTAGGAGCTTCGGCAAAGGTTACTTCCTTGTTTTGTGGTTGGGTAGTGCAAGTCCCTTCTGCAATGCTATCTACGGTTTTCAGTACCAATTCAGCACCTTGCACCATTAGTTTGTCGTGTAAGGTGCCCGCTGTTTCGTGAGACTCAATAGGTGTAACCTCTTGTGCGATAATAGCTCCCGTATCAATCTTCTCGTCTATAAAGAAAGTCGTTACCCCTGTTTCCTTTTCCCCGTTGATAATTGCCCAGTTGATGGGGGCTGCTCCACGATAGTTAGGTAAAAGAGAGGCGTGCAGATTGAATGTGCCGTATTTAGGTAATCGCCATACCACTTCGGGCAACATACGGAAGGCTACTACTATTTGCAAATCGGGTTGTAAGGCTTTCAGTGCATTTACAAAAGTTTCATCTTTTAGTTTTATGGGTTGTAATACCGGTATCCCTTTGCTTTCGGCATAGAGTTTCACCGGCGACTGGTGTAGCTTCTGTCCGCGTCCCGAAGGTTTATCGGCTACCGTTACTACACCTACTACGTTGTAATGGTTCTCTACTAATGCTTTTAGCGACGCCAGCGCAAAGTCAGGTGTCCCCATAAATACAATTCTCATTTTATCACTTGTCATCTTTTTTACCTTTTACCTTATAATCTTTTAATTGTCTCAGAGGCTCATTTTCTTATTTCAGTTAAGCGATGAGCTCGTTTTTAGCTTTGATTTATTTTGCGCAAAAGTATAAAATTTGGTACTAATAGTAAAGTTTTTTGTAGTAAAACTTTTAATACGAGTTATTATTGGTTCTTCTTTCGCCCCTTAGAGTTAAATAACATCAATTCAATATAACAAAATTCTATTTTTCATTCGCCTTTCCCGTCACTAATTTCCCCTTTTCCGTCATACTCTCACCTAGTGTCTATGGTCTATAGTCCAGAACCTCTCACTCCATTTGCTAATTTCCAAATTTGCTAATTCTCTAATTTCCCCACCCGTCAATTCTCTTTCCGTCATACTTTCTCCTAGTGCCTATGACCTATAGTCCAGAACCTCTCACTCCATTTGCTAATTTCCAAATTTTCTAATTCTCTAATTTCCCGACCCGTCAATTCTCTTTTCCTTCACACTCCCCCCTAGTGCCTATGGCCTAAGGCCTATTGCCTTTTCCCTTTCTTTCGCCTCGAAACCCCGTTTTTAACATTTTTATCATTGTTGTATCATAGTGTTAATCAACTTTTTATATACTCTTTCTATACCAATCGTCCAAGATTCGTATAAGCTTCCTATAAGCTCCCTATAAGCTAACCATACCCTCCTAACGACCATTTCTTATCAGAATCACTCTTAACTCACTTTCGAACTTCTCTTTTTTCTTCCGATAGCTCTAACCCTCTATCGCCCGTGTGACTCGCACCTCCCACCTGTCTGACCTCCGTTCTACAAGTCCGCCTCTGCTGTTGCATTTCTTGTAGTTCGTGCCCCATTTACTCAGCACGGCATTCGTTTTTAAAATAATAGGCTTATATTTTATTAATAAACCACAAAAAAATAGTAGAGAATATTAGATGTTTTCTCTTTAGAAAGTCGCTTTTGCGGATTGCCCCCCTTCCTTTTGGGAAGGGGGAACGGGGGTTAGGTTTTTAAATACAAGCGCTCCATTTACTAAGTTCCAAATTTGCTAATTTGCCAATTAGTTTGTACTTTTGCACCAAATTATATTTACTCAACAGAAATAAAGCAAATGAATATATTACGATTTATCACCGCAGGTAGCGTAGACGACGGTAAAAGTACCCTTATAGGTCGATTGTTATACGATAGCAAAAGTATTTTAGCCGACCAGCTCGAAGCATTGGAACAACAATCAAAAAATAAGAACGACGATGGTATCGACCTCGCTATCATCACCGATGGGCTCCGTGCTGAACGCGAACAAGGGATTACTATCGATGTAGCCTACCGCTACTTTGCTACTCCCAAACGCAAATTTATCATCGCCGATGCTCCTGGTCATACCCAATACACCCGCAATATGATTACGGGGGCTTCTAATTCCGAGCTCATAATCATTTTGGTAGATGCTCGCAATGGCGTAACCGAACAAACTCGTCGCCATTCAATCATCGCCTCCCTGCTCAATATCCCAGAGGTAGTGGTAACCGTAAACAAAATGGACTTGGTAGGTTATAGCGAAGAGGTATTTAACAATATCAAGCAAGAGTACGAAGAGATTGCCAAACGTTTAGGATTGAAGAGCGTGCACTATTTCCCTATTTCAGCTTTTGTAGGCGATAATATCGTGAATACCACTGAGGCGATGCCTTGGTACAAAGGCAATTCGCTTTTAGACTTTTTGGAAACAGTAGAAATTACCAAAAACAACTATGACCAACCTCGTTTTCAGGTGCAGTACGTAATACGCCCACAAACCGAAGCTTTACACGATTACCGCGGTTATGCAGGAGAAGTCATTTCGGGCACTTATCGCAAAGGTGATGCGATAATAGTAGAACCGGAAGGTATTACTACAAAGCTCAGTAAGATAGAGTATAACGGCGAAGAAGTGGCAGAAGCAAAGGCAGGTGACCCAGTAGTACTACACATCGAAGACGATATCGATATTTCTCGTGGCGACTACTTTGCCAAACAAGGAGCAGAGCCTCAGCAAGGACAAGATATCGAGGCTATTGTATGCTGGATGGATAAACGCGAATTGCGCGAAGGCAATAAATACTTATTGCAACAGCGTAGTAAACTTGTAAAAGCAATTGTGAAGGAAATAGAGTATAAAATAGACGTCAATACCCTCAACCAAACTGAAGGTGTAGAAAGTGTAAAACTCAATGAAATCGCAAAAATCCGACTCAAAACGGCTTCCCCATTAGTATACGATGCATTCCAAAGCAATCCTCCAATGGGTAGTGCTATCCTCATCGATGAAACCAGCAACGCTACCGTAGGAGCTGTGATGATATATTAATGCGTTTATTTTTCTGTTTTATTTCACAATAATTCAAGTGAAAAAGCTTAAAGTATATATAAATAACATTAAATAATGTTAAAAAATAGATAGTTGTATATATTATACATATATTTGCATCAGAATAACATATAAAAAATTAAATTTATGACAGGTAAAGAATTACAAGAAGCACTTAACAAACTCTGCTCAGATATGAAAGCTAATTTGCCAGGATTTCTATTTTGTGGAATTCTTAATTCTGCTGAAGGAACTATTATGGCAAAAGCTTCATCCAGTCCAGAATTTTCAACAATTGCAGAAGAAACCGCTCCTATTTTTTCAACTATTGTAGCACAAGTAAAAAGTGTGGTTGCCTTAAGTGAATCATTAGACATTAAAGAAACACATAGTACTCTTATCGAAACCAATAAAATCACCTATGTAATTGGAATTTCGAATTTAGGAAAATTTTTTATTCTCTTAGCCTTAGACAGAGAAAAAGCTAATTTAGCAATAGCGAGAGGTTTGATTGAAAAAAGTAGACCCTTTGCAATAGTATTAGATGAACAGCTTTAAAAAGATATTAAATAATATCTTCATAGCACAAATTTAGGCACTCTAAATTTGTGCTTTTTTGTTTTTTCTGGAAAATATGTTGCACTTCACTAAAATAAGACAACAAGTTAAAATTAGTTTCTCTTTTATAGTATGTGATGCTTTCAAGAACTATTATTCTCATTGATAAAAATAGCAATACACTACCGTAGATCTGAATGATGATCTAATAATCAAATCCTATGAAAAGTTTTATACTTTAATTGATATAAAAAGAGCACAAAGCAAACAATCTGCAATTTCTTCTGTTAAAAAAAATACTAAAAAAAGTCGTCTAATAATGTTCCAAACTCTCTTTTGCACTTGTAAAGTAAAGCTCTTGAAATACCAATATTTGATTTAGCTCTATCTAAAGCGGTGATAGAAAAGAATTTTCCTAAAGCTGAAATCATCAACATAAACGTAATTTTGTCTGTTTCAATAAGAATGTAATCTAACTCCAACTTTCCTAAAGCATCATTGCTATCTACCACTTTCTTTACTTGATTAACAATAGTAAGATGAAAAGCAGAGCCTTGCTCAATTATCTTTGAAGCTTCGTCATTAGCAGAAGCTTTGCTTAAGATAGAACCATCAGTACTGCTCAAAATTCCATAAAAAAGAAATCCTGGCATTCCTTCTTTCATATCTTGACAGTGAGCATCAAGCATTTGTTGTAGTTGTGCACCTGTCAGTTGTACTTCCGTATCTGTTTTTACGTCTGTACCTTTGGGTTGTAATACTGTATCTGTCATAATTATGATCTTTTATCGAGGCAAAGGTATAATATTTTTTTTATAAAAAGAAATTTTTATGAAAAATCTTTTTCTATAAATATAAAAAATTAATGCTAATGCAAAGAAAATCAATAGTTAATACTGTAATAAGATTATCGTTCAAAAGTAAGAAATACTACAAAATTATTTCTGTGAGAAGAAAAATACTACAAATATAAAACGATATAAACTGTTTCATATAAAAAAGATTTAGGTGTCAAACTTCTTTTTTATATGAATATATAGGATTATTTAATTTATTGTTGTATCTTTGCCTAAGATTTTTACAGATAGAAAAATTACTATTAGACAAAGTAAATATGAAAATAAAGCTTTGTGATAAGATGAATATTATTTTTTTCTTTAAAAGTATATAACAAAATATATGATAACACATAAATTAACCTCAGAACAAGCAATGGCACTCGAAAATCAGTACGGTGCACATAACTATCACCCGCTACCCGTAGTGCTCAGCAAAGGGCAAGGGGTATATGTGTGGGATGTCGAAGGCAAACGCTACTACGATTTCCTTTCGTCTTACTCTGCCGTAAACCAAGGTCACTGCCACCCACGTATCATCAAAGCACTTACTGACCAAGCGCAAACTCTTACACTCACTTCTCGCGCTTTCTACAACGATAAGCTCGGAGTGTATGAAAAGTACGTAACCGAGTATTTTGGCTTCGAGAAAGTCCTCCCGATGAATACAGGGGCTGAAGCGGTAGAAACAGCTATTAAAATATGTCGCAAATGGGCTTACGAACAGAAAGGGGTGCCTGAAAGCGCTGCCATCATCATCGTATGCGACCAGAACTTCCACGGGCGTACCACTACAGTTGTATCTTTTTCATCTGATAAAAATGCGCGTAAGAACTTTGGACCTTATACACCTGGTTTTGTTTCCGTTCCTTACAACGATTTAGTCGCTTTGGAACAAGTTCTTGCTGATAATAAAGCAACAGTAGCAGGCTTTTTAGTAGAACCTATACAAGGTGAAGCTGGTGTATACGTTCCTTCTGAGGGGTATTTAAGCGGAGCAAAAGCCTTATGCCAAAAGTATAATGCACTCTTTATCGCCGATGAGGTACAAACAGGAGTAGCGCGTACCGGAAAACGTTTAGCAGTAGACCACGAGAATGTAAAACCTGATATATTGGTACTGGGGAAAGCCCTTAGCGGAGGTGTATATCCCGTGAGTGCTGTCCTTGCTGATGACCGTATTATGCACGTGATTAAAGCTGGGCAACACGGTAGTACTTTTGGAGGCAATCCCTTGGCAGCAGCCGTAGCGATTGAAGCCTTGCAGGTAGTAAAAGATGAACATTTGGCTGAAAATGCCGCTCGTTTAGGTGAGATTTTCCGCAAAGAAATCGGCGACTATATCAAAACCTCGAACATAGCTACCTTAGTGCGTGGTAAAGGTCTCCTAAATGCGGTGGTTATCAACGATACCGAAGAGAGTGACACTGCTTGGAATATCTGTCTAAGGATGCGCGATAATGGGTTGCTAGCTAAACCTACTCACGGCAATATCATTAGATTTGCTCCGCCATTGGTAATGAATGAAACGGAATTAAGAGAATGTATTGCTATTATTATCAATGCTTTAAAAGCGCTTGAAAAGTAATACACTATATTGTTACAGATAGAAAGCTACCTAAAACATCAGGTAGCTTTTTATTTATACAGAAATATTTTGTACATTTGCCCCATAGGAACAAAATTCATTTTATAAAAGAAAAAATTATGTATAATTTATTAAAAGGAAAAAGAGGCATCATCTTTGGTGCCTTAGACGAAAATTCTATCGCTTGGAAAACAGCAGAACGTGTACACGAAGAAGGTGGTAAGTTTGTACTTACCAATGCTCCCGTAGCAATGCGTATGGGACAAATAAAAAACTTAGCCGAAAAAACAGGCTCTGAAATTATTCCTGCCGATGCTACCAATATGGACGATCTCCAAAACTTGGTAACTAAAGCTATGGAGATTTTAGGGGGTAAGTTGGATTTTGTGTTGCACTCTATCGGTATGTCGGTAAACGTGCGCAAAAACATTCCTTATACCGAGTCTAACTATGTGAACACTGAAAAAGGTTGGGACGTTTCAGCGCTTTCTTTTCACAAAGTATGTCAAGTGCTTTATAAGAACGATGCGATGAACGAATGGGGTAGTATTGTAGCACTTACCTATATGGCAGCACAACGCACCTTCCCTGATTATAACGATATGGCTGATAACAAAGCTTACTTAGAATCTATTGCGCGTAGTTTTGGCTATTTCTTTGGTAAAGACAAGAAAGTGCGTGTGAATACCATTTCACAATCACCTACCGCTACTACTGCAGGACAAGGCGTAAAAGGTTTTGACGGTTTTATTGCCTATGCCGATGCTATGTCGCCACTGGGTAATGCCACCGCTCAAGATTGTGCCAATTATACGGTATCTCTCTTCTCCGATCTTACTCGCAAAGTAACGATGCAAAACCTTTTCCACGATGGAGGCTTCTCTAATACTGGTGTAAGCAACGAAGTAATTGAACGATTTACTAAGTAGTAGTTAGAAATTGGTTGTTAGTAGTTAGAAAACTAACGGCTAATAACTACTGACTAATAACTAATGAAATGAAGTATCTTTTCATTTATTTAGTGCGCTTTTATCAAGTAGCCATTTCGCCACTTAAGCCTCCTACGTGCAGGTATACCCCTACCTGCTCGCAATACACTTTAGAAGCCTTGCAAAAGTACGGTTTTTTTAAGGGAGGCTGGTTGGCTATTAAGCGTATATGTAGTTGCCACCCTTGGGGAGGAAGTGGCTATGACCCCGTACCTTAAATAAACAATAAAAATGCTTTGGGAAAACTTACTCTCTCTTAATAAATATGGTGATACTAGTCTTCGTTTGCGAAAAAATGAAGATGAAACACGACTCAGTTTTGATATGGATTATGACCGTGTGGTCTTTTCAAGTGCTTTTCGTAGCTTGCAAGACAAAACACAAGTAATTCCACTTTCAAAAACAAGTTTTGTACACACACGTCTTACACATAGTATTGAGGTGTCGGTAGTGGGGCGTAGTTTGGGGCGTGCTGTGGGTAAACACGTGCTCACCAAATATCCTCACTTGCGCGAATTGGGTTACCAAACAAACGATTTTGGAGCCATTATTGCAGCGGCGGCGGTAGCACACGATATTGGTAATCCACCTTTTGGACACAGTGGTGAAAAGGCTATAGGAGAGTTTTTTCAATTCAAAAAAGGAACTGCTATCAAACATTTACTCACAGAAGCCGAGTATGCTGATTTGTGTAGTTTTGAAGGGAATGCCAATGGTTTTAGAATTCTTAACGAAACACGTTTGGGGGCAGAGGGAGGTTTACGGCTTACTTATGCTACCTTAGGAGCTTTTACTAAGTATCCTAAAGAATCACTACCTGTACGTCCTACTGACCGTATAGCTGATAAGAAATATGGCTTTTTCCAAGGCGATAAAAAATTCTTCAAAGAGGTGGCTGAAACTTTAGGACTAAAATCTAATAGTGTAAATGGTGAATTGCGTTATGCACGTCATCCCTTAGCTTTCTTGGTGGAGGTAGCCGACGATATTTGTTATACTATTATAGACTTTGAAGACGGTATCAACTTAGGGCTTATAGGCGAAGATGTAGCCTTAGAGTATTTAGGTGGTATCATTTCAGATAAGATAAATACTCATAAATATAGCAAACTACAAACTAAAGAAGAACGTATTGCTTATTTACGTGCAGTTGCTATAGGAGCTTTGATACAAGATGCTACTGATATTTTCTTGCAAAATGAAGATGCAATCTTGGCAGGAGAATTTCACCAGTCGCTTTTATATGATAGTAAATATCGTCACCAAATCACTGATGTAATAGATTGTAGTGTGGAACGTATATATCAATCCGATGAGGTTGTAGAAAAAGAAGTATCGGGTTATGTGGTTTTACAACATTTATTAGATATTTTTTTTACGGCTATTATCAATCAAGAAAACGGACGTGAGACATCATTTGATAAACTTTTGCTTAAAAAGTTACCTGAAAGGTATCGTAAAAAAGGCTCGTTATATGACAAGGTAATGGGCATTACTTGTTATATCGCAAGCCTTACCGATAGTAATGCAGTGGAATTACATCTAAAAACAGCCAATACAACCTTTAATATTTAATACTTTAATATGTTTATTATCAGATATATTATAAAGAAAGATTAAAAAAAGTTTAAAAAAACGCTCTAAAAATTTGCAGGTAATAAAAAAAGTAGTATCTTTGCAACCGCAATGAAGAAATGAATTGCACAAATTTACTGAAGGTCTGGTAGTTCAGCTGGTTAGAATACATGCCTGTCACGCATGGGGTCGCGGGTTCGAGTCCCGTCCAGACCGCTTCATAAGATTTAGTTGTGTTGTTTTGTGTAAATATTTTTACACGGGTTTATAGTAAACCAATGAAAGCTTTCCTTTCTCCAAGGAGAGCTTTTCTTTTTAAGTGAGATTTTGAATATAAATTCTCTTAAAATAAAAAAACTGCCTATAAATTTTATAGACAGTTTTTTAGAATTTAATTATTAATCTAATCCTCGTGTTCTTCTAAATAAGCTTTTCTTACTTTTTTAAACAGCTCTGATGAATATACAAAGTCAGTAACAGCTTCGTTATCGGTGCGGAAAATAGTATCTTTAGAGCCTTCCCATTCTTTATAACCATTTTTAAGGAATACAATTTTAGCCCCTATTTCCATTACCGAGTTCATATCGTGGGTATTTATCACCGTAGTGATGTTAAACTCTTCCGTAATTTCCTGAATAAGGTTGTCTATTACGATAGAGGTCTTAGGATCTAGCCCTGAGTTAGGTTCATCGCAAAACAAGTAGTTAGGTTGGTTTACAATCGCACGAGCAATAGCTACCCGTTTCTGCATACCTCCAGAAATTTCTGATGGTAATTTATCTTCGGCATTTACTAGGTTTACGCGACTCAATACGATATCAGCACGCTCGCGTATTTCTTCAGGTGTTTTTTGAGAAAACATCTTCAAAGGAAACATCACATTCTCGAGCACCGTCATAGAGTCGAATAAAGCGCTACCTTGGAATACCATTCCCATTTTTTGACGCAAGGCTACACGTTCTTTGCGTTTCATATCAGCGTACTTCACCCCATCGTAGATAATGTCACCTGAATCAGGGGTAAAAAGACCTAAAAGTGATTTGAGAAACACTGTTTTTCCTGAACCACTTTGCCCGATAATCAGATTCGTTTTACCTTTTTCAAAAGTAGTAGAAATACCTTTGAGCACTTCAGTTCCGTTAAAAGATTTATGTAAATTTTCTACTTGTATCATATTTCTGCCGAAGCTACCACTGCCTCTTTGTTTATTTTCTTTACCAAGCCTTGTAGCACTTTGCCAGGTCCTACTTCAATAAATTCGGTAGCGCCATCGGCTATCATTTGTTCTACACTTTGAGTCCATTTCACAGGGGCGGTAAGTTGCTTGATAAGGTTGGTTTTGATAGCGTTTTCATCACTTACGGCTGTAGTTGTTACATTTTGGTATACAGGGCATAACGGTTTGTGGAAAGCTGTTTGCTCAATCGCTGTTGCTAGTTCTTCTTCGGCAGGTTTCATCAATACTGAGTGGAATGCGCCACCTATGGGAAGAACAAGAGCGCGCTTAGCACCTGCTTCTTTCATTTTTTCGCAAGCAGCTTCTACCGCTTTAAGTTCGCCTGAAATCACCAACTGACCTGGGCAATTATAGTTGGCAGGGGTTACAATTCCATCAACTGTTGCACAAAGTTCTTCAACCTTACTATCGTCTAAGCCTAATACGGCAGCCATTGTGCCAGGTTGTAATTCACAAGCCTTTTGCATAGCAGCAGCACGCTTGGCTACTAATTGCAAACCATCTTCAAATGAGAGGGCTCGATTGGCTACTAGGGCAGAAAATTCACCTAATGAATGGCCTGCTACCATTTGAGGAGCGAAATTTTTACCAAGCACCTTGCTAAGGATTACTGAGTGCAAGAAAATAGCAGGCTGGGTAACTTTGGTTTGTTTGAGGTCTTCATCGGTACCACTAAACATTATATCAGTAATAGAGAATCCGAGAATGCCGTTAGCAGCTTCAAAAAGCGCTTTGGCTTCGGTAGATTTTTCATATAAGTCAAGCCCCATACCTACAAATTGGGCTCCTTGACCAGGGAAGATGTATGCTTTCATTTATTTATATTTTTTATAAGATTGAAAGTACAAAGATATTACTTTTCTATAAGAATACCAAATATTTGCGCCAAAATATCTTTAGCGACTTCTTCTTTGCTTTTTAAAGGAAAACTGATTTGTTTTTCTTTAGTAATAAAAGTAACTTTATTGGTATCAGTACCAAAACCCGCTCCTGCATCGCGCAACGAGTTGAGAACAATGCCATTTAAGTTCTTTTTCTCCAATTTGGTTTGGGCATTAGCTACCTCATTTTCAGTTTCTAGGGCAAAACCAATAAGCGTTTGGGTAGTTTTGATTTTACCTAGAGACGCTAATATATCGACCGTAGGCACTAAGGTGAGGCTGAGATTACCGCCTTTCTTTTTTATTTTCTCGGGGGCTACAATTTCGGGAGTATAGTCGACTACAGCTGCCGAGAGGATAGCGATATCACAAGTAGAGAATTCGCTTACAGCAGCTTCGTACATTTGCTGAGCGCTTACCACCCTATGCAAGTGAATTTGTGAGTGAATATTCTTTTCGGAAGAGGGGCCTAATACCAAATGTACCTCAGCTCCTTGTCGTATAGCTTCATTAGCAAGAGCAATCCCCATTTTGCCAGAAGAGAAGTTCCCTATAAATCGCACGGGGTCGATAGCCTCATAAGTAGGCCCTGCTGTGATAAGTATTTTTTTACCCTTAAGAGGAAGATTTTCGGAGAGTGTATTCTCTATAAACAGCACTATATCTTCGGGATCAGCCATACGCCCTTGCCCTACAAGTCCGCTAGCAAGTTCACCATAAGTAGCAGGAATGATATGATTACCATAGGATGCTAATTTTGCTAAATTCTCGGCAACCGTAGGGTGAGCGTACATATCTAAATCCATTGCAGGAGCGACAAACACGGGAGTTTTCGCTGAAAAATAAGTCGCCAACAGCAGATTATCGCATACGCCGTGTGCCATTTTAGCAACCGTATTGGCAGTAGCAGGAGCGATGAGCATTGCATCAGCCCAGAGTGCTAACTCCACGTGGCTATGCCAATTGCCCTCGGGAGAGGAAAAACTTGTGAGTACAGGGTTTTTAGATACTGTACTAAGGGTAAGAGGTGTTACAAACTCTTTTGCATTCTCAGTGAGAATTACTTTTACATTGTGCCCATTTTTGGTGAGCAAGCGCACTAATTGAGGTGTTTTATAAGCCGCTATACCCGCAGTGATACCAAGTACTATATTCATAATTTAGAAATATAATTACAAAAAGGCTCTAAACGGCAAGCGGATGCTTACTGCTTAAAGCCTAACAAATAATCTATAAATACCCAATTCTATTCGGCTTCACGGTAATAAATCTTACCTTCAAGCCATTCTTTTACAGCAATAGCTTGTGGTTTAGGCAAACGCTCATAAAAGCGAGATACCTCTATTTGTTCTTTATTCTCAAAGATTTCCTCCAAGCTATCATTATTAGTAGCGAAAGCCTCTAATTTTTCTACCAATTCCTTTTTAATTTCGGCATTTATTTGGTTAGCTCTCTTAGCAATAATAGAAATAGCTTCATAAATATTACCCGTAGGTGCTTCTATAGCCGATTTGTTATAAGTAACAGTAGTGGTAGGAGCATCTATTTTCTTAAAATCCATAATGTAGTTATTTTTGTGATATAAAACTTTTTAATGATGTGTTTATTTTAGCAAGCATATTCTCTGCTTCTTTCTTGTATTTAGTTTCAGGATAGGCACGCAATAAGTTGTCGTAAGCTTCTTTAGCGGTATTGAGGCGTTCCTCTTTTTTAGTCTCTATACTATTGATAGCCCACTCGTAAGCTGAATGTAAGCGCGTGTATAACGCATCTTCTCTAAAAGCACTACCTGGGTTGTTAGTCAGAAAATTGTCTAACGATTTCATCGCTGCTTGATAGTCACGTATTTGGTCGTATTGTTTAGCTATTTCAAACTCTTTTTTCTCTAAGCGAGTTACCAAGTCTAAGGCTAGCTCGTTAGCTTCTTTAGCATATTCACTATCAGAATATCTATCCAAAAAGTATTGTAATTTCTCAAGAGCCTGATAGGTATAAGTTTGGTCTACACTATATTTAGGAGTTTCCAAGTAAAGCGATTTCGCTTCTAAGAAAGCCGACTCTGTAGCTTTTTCGCTACGAGGATATAATTTCTGAAGTCGTTCAAACTGATAAGACGCCAAACTGTATTGTTTTAGCTGATAGTAAGAATCTCCAAACATATAATAAATACGTTCTCCTTGTGGCTTACCCGCATATTCTGAAGCTATTTGTTCAAAAAGGCGTGTCGCTTTTTTATATTTTTTAGCCTTATATAGCTTTTCAGCCTCAGTGTATTTTACGCTTCCTTCTTTTGATTTCAAGGCTTTTTGATACTCTCCACACGAAGTAAAGAGCACAGTCAGCAGACCGATGATGATATATTTTTTTATTAACATTCGGCAAAAGTAAAAAGTTTTTTTGATATAACAAAATTATGTGAGCATTCCTCCATCAACATTGAGCACTTGCCCTGTGATGTAAGCCGACATATCAGAGGCTAAAAACACACAAGCATTCGCTACGTCTTCGGGTTGTCCGCCACGTTTTAGGGGGATAACATCACGCCAGCCTTGTACTACTTTTTCGTCAAGTACAGCTGTCATTTCGGTTTCTATAAAGCCTGGAGCGATAGCATTGCAACGGATATTTCGAGAGCCTAACTCTAAGGCAATCGATTTGGTAAAGCCGATAATTCCCGCTTTAGAAGCTGCATAGTTTGACTGTCCAGCATTGCCTTTCACGCCCACCACACTACTCATATTGATAATAGAACCTTTACGTTGTTTAAGCATAATGCGCTGTACCGCTTTGGTCATATTAAACACCGATTTGAGATTTACTTCTATTACCTTATCAAAATCTTCTTCACTGATGCGCATCAGTAGGTTGTCTTTAGTGATACCTGCGTTGTTTACTAGAATATCAACTGTGCCAAATTCCGCTACCACTGCATCTACAAATTCTTGCGACTGTGCGAAGTTAGAAGCATCGCTTTGGTAGCCTTTTACTTTCACACCTTTTGTAGCTAATTCTTTCTCTAATGCCATTGCAGCATCCACTGACGAACTGTACGAAAAAGCAATATTTGCCCCGTGGGATGCAAATACTTTGGCTATACCACGCCCAATGCCTCTACTAGCACCAGTGATAATAGCTGTTTTTCCTTCTAATAATTTCATATTACTAATTTGTTAATTATGAATTGTCAATTGTTTTCAACCGCCTATGCGCTTCACCTTAAAACCTTTTTTTTTGAGAAGTTGCATAATAGTGTCACGGTAATCACCTTGTATGAGGATAGTATCGTTTTTCACAGTTCCCCCTACGCCAAGGTACGTTTTGAGTTCTTTAGCCAAGATCTTAAAATCGGCTTCTGCGCCATTATAGCCCTCAATTACGGTTACGGGTTTCCCTTTGCGTTTTTCGTATTTGCATAGTAAAGGCTCATCCTGCAACCAAATATTAGACGAAACTTCTTCAGGTATCTCCTCTTCTATATGGTCAGGGAAAAGTGATTTTAACTGATCTCTTAAATCCATCACTATTTAGGTTGAGTGTAGCTGATACGCAATTTTACATCTTTTATAACAGTACCCAAAGGAGTAACCACTGCTGAAGATGGTATTTTTCCTTTTGTATTAGTGTTTCTCAAATATGCTCCTAAGTTAGTGTTTTTCACATTAGAAGCTACTACTATCCCTAAAGGTACATTTGTCCCTATTTCATTAACCAGATTTAAAATATGATTGGTAATCCTCAATTGGTAAAAAGCTCCTTTCCCGTTTTCTTTTTGCAATTTTCCTAGGTGATAGAGATATGAATAAGTAGACGAATCAGCATTTGATGTTGGGTCGTACTGATAATCTACAAGTACAGCTCCTGTTTGGGTGTTATAGATAAAGAGGCGTTCAGGCTCTTTTGTATAGCTTACTGAATTATCCACATATAACAATAAACTAGCATCGGTTACCATTAGTTTTTGCGACTTAATATTGGCAATATCTGTATTTGAGATAGTAATCGAAGCCGTTTGTCCTAAGGCTCCGCTGAGGTATATTTTACTGCTATCAGTCAAACTCTCTCCTGAATTGTTAAATAAGTTTACTGTAATGCCATTCAATGAAAGTTCATATCGATTTTTACGTGTTTCTGTAGTTGTAGAATTCGTTCCTGAAGTTTCATAGCTATATACAATCTCTATTTTTGCATTTGCCATATTTAGGAGCATCATTAAATCCTTTGAAAAGTTAGAAGTACTGACGCTTATCCCCTTAAAATATTTTTTAAATTCATTAGCGTTAGCAAGTTCGCTACTGCCTTCCTTGTTGATAATTTTTGTTTGGAAGAAATTTGTGCTTAGTGGAATACGCAACCCTGGTGGTAATACATCTTGTACTTTTTTACTCTCATCTTCACTTGTTTGTGGGTTGTCAAACTGATAGCGAGTAATAGCTTTATTACTGATAGTGTAAGTACTAGTAGTGTTAGACACAATAGAAGCACCTAAATTACTTGTAATATTAGTGTCGTTTGAATAATATATTTTAGCATTGAGATCCGTATCAATATCACTTAAAAAATAGTTCAGTTCTCTCACATTTACTTGAAAGCTCGCATCTCTATTCCCATAGATAGAATCTAACGTATATTCTACATTTTGAGAGTAAGAAGCGTTGCTATTAGAACTATTCGGATTAAAGAAAGGAATGTATAGATACGCTTCTGTAACGGTTTCGTTTTCCGATTTGTTCTCACTGTTTTCAGAGGCTTGTGTTTTAGTCCCAAAAGTAGGATTAACAGCTGGCAATGTTACTTGAGCCACTATGGTAGCCGATTTGGTACCAAAGGGAGCTTGGCTGTACTGTCCTAATAAATATCCTCCTAAACCGTTGGTTTGTACTGCACTTTCTTTTATTTTGCTTACCTGAATAGTAGCTGTAAATACATTAGTGTCAAAGTTAGGATTTTTTAGCAGTCCACCATCTATCTCGTTGAAATCATTACTTGAGCAAGCACTGAAAAGTGTTACTATAGTAGCAAAAAATAAAATCTTCTGTATGTTATTCATTCGTTTGTTATTTCTTTAATATTTTAGTGTAAAATTCGCGGTAAGAATCTTGGAAAGTTTCCTTATCACTGTTGTAAAGTACAGGCTTTCTTAGATTTTTTAGGTAGGTTTGGAAATCCTCAGGCATATCTTCACTCACCACTACAACTCCATCTGAATACTTGATAGCGACACGCATCAAATTGTAATAAGTAGGATTTTTTAGCGGGTCTACCGTCTTTTTGCTAATACCATCAAAAGCCACTTTATTGATAAGCGTACTGTCCAAAGCTCCTTCATAATCGCTATCGAATACTGAGGTAACAATCTTACTTTCTGAAAAGATAGGTTCATCTTTGTAATAGGTGCGCAAGTAAAGAGGCAACAAAGCCGATGCCCAACCGTGTATATGAATAATATCGGGTAACCAATTGAGCTTTTTAACAGTTTCTACAATACCTTTAGCAAAGAAAATACAACGCTCATCGTTGTCTGGGTACATATTATTTTCCCCATCAAAGAGTGTGCCAGTGCGCCTGAAATATTCATCGTTGTCAATAAAATAAACCTGTATGCGCTCCTTAGGAATGGAAGCTACTTTAATAATCAGAGGTACATCAATATCATTGATAATAATATTCATCCCCGAAAGGCGTATCACCTCGTGCAACTGATGGCGTCGTTCATTGATATTACCAAACTTGGGCATAAAAATACGTATCTGCCCTCCATTGTTATTCACCATTCTCGGGGCTTCAAATGACATCTTTGCCAACTCGCTATAAGGCGAATAAGGCAACACTTCCGACGATACGTAGAGTACTTTTTTATCTTTCATAAAAAGTAATTAGTTATTTTAATTAGCTCTTAGAAGGCACAAAAGTACAAAAAAATATGCACATATCCATAATTTTATATAAGTTTGCACCCAAAAAAGATTTGATACCGATGATTTACACACACCAAAAGGAACTCCATAACCTGTTGGAAACCCTTAAAAATCAAGGAAAAACGATTGGTTTAGTACCTACTATGGGCGCTTTACACGACGGACATTTATCACTCATAAAAAAAGCTAAACAAGAGAATGATATAGCGGTAGTGAGCATTTTTGTGAACCCTACGCAGTTCAACAATCCTACCGATTTGCAGAAATACCCGCGCACCTTAGAAGCCGATGCCCAAAAGATTGCTCAGTTCAGTAAAGAGATACTCATTTATGCCCCTACCGTAGCCGATATTTATGGCGAAGAAGTAGTCGCTGAACCTTTTGACTTTGCAGGATTAGACAAAGTGATGGAAGGTACTTCTCGTCCTGGTCATTTCGATGGTGTAGGCACGATTGTTAAAAAACTTTTTGAGATTGTAATGCCCGATAGAGCTTATTTTGGTGAAAAAGATTACCAACAACTGCTTATTATTCAGCAAATGGTACGACAAACGGGCTTGTCAGTAACCATTGTTCCTTGCCCAATCGTGCGCAATGCCGATGGTTTGGCTCTCAGCTCCCGCAATGCTCTCCTCAGCGAGTCGATAAAACAGCGCGCTACCATTATTTACAACACTCTACTCGCTGCCAAAGAACGTTTTGCTACTCATAGCCCTGCTGAAGTAGAAATCTGGGTAAAAGAAGTCTTTGCTCAACAGCCCGACTTCACCTTAGAATATTTTACCATTACCGATGCGCATACATTGCAACCTATTACCAAAAAAGAAGCAGGTAAAGACTACCGTGCTTTTATAGTCGTACACGCCGAGGGAGTAAGATTGATTGATAACCTTGCTTTTTAGGTAAAAAGTAATAAAAAACTTTGCCAAAACTCTAATAGTCTCTCGTACTACGAGCTTTGGCAAAGTTATATATCTTGTAAATATCTAATTGATTAATCCCCCTTAGTAACTATAAATACATTTTCTTTCTCTACTCCTATCACTTCGTGTTCTACATCTACGGGTATTTGATAGGTATCGAGGTCTTTAAGCACAATTTCTTCTCCATTGATAAGAAAACGTACAGTTCCTTTCACCATAATAAGGGTTGCAGGGATACTGGTAGTGTGTTTTTTCAGCACTCCTCCTTCACCTAAAGCTATGGCTACTTGTCTCACATTTTTACCATCTTTTACAAAATAAGTAGTAGGTTTATCAGTCTTAAAAGTGAGCTTATCGGCTAAGTTTACTTTCTGTAACGACTTTACGTGTTCTACTGTTTTGCCATTCACAGCTGTAATGTTGTGCATTTTAAGAATGTCCTGTGCTTTGCCAGCGCGTATACCGCGACGGCAAAAGAGAACGATATTCTCTTTTCCTTTTAGTTCTTGCCATCGGGCACCCATCTCTTCCAAAGGAATATTAATGGCTCCTTCAGCAGTCCCCGCGGCATATTCTTTTGGAGTACGTACATCCACAAGGGTTACGTTGCTAGCGTTGATACGCTCAGCTAAAGTCTGTGCTTGCGCAGTTACACTACATAATATCAGTGTACTCATAGTGATTATAAATTTCATTTTTTATATTGTTTAAATGTACCAAGCAGTTAATCCGTGTATTGTTGCAGCAATTGAAGGTCCTATAATCATTGGTAATTCTTTTCTCTTAAAACCTATGATAGCATCTATTATTTGTATTGTCATTGCAGTTGATAAAATTATTTTAACTACTGTATTATCAATATTAGTTATGAATGGTACTATAGCAACAATCAAACCAAAAGGGACAGCTCGCGCAACATACATCTGAGTGAAAAATCTTTCCCCTATACTAACCTCTTGCGATTTACTCATCCATTGAGGATAGAAAAGAACTAATATAGAAGAGATTATGCTTATTAATGATGCAAAAGCATTTAAAAATAATAAAACAATCATAAACTATTATTTAAGTTATTAGAATACTAATTATCACGACTTACAAAAATACGTAATTCACATAATCTTTACAAGATTTTATAAGTATTTTTGTTACTAAGATCAGCAACGCTAAATCTCGGATTACAGTATTTTTCCTATTTTTAATATTTAACTATTACTCAAATTTCTTCACGTCTTTCTTTAGTATACTATCGGTGTCTTGTGTACCAATAAACTTCATTCGTTCTTCTAAGTCGTTTCCATAGATGTTATTGATACGCGCAATCACACTGTTAAACGTTTGTCCTAATAGCGAAATATTGCTTTTAAGCTCTTCTTCTTTAAAATCCGGATTGTTCTTTACATTGTCAGCTAAGACTTTTATCTGTGTTTGGAAAAGTCTAAGACGTGCTTTCACAGTAGGAACATTTATCTTTTGAGGGAAGGTAGCGTCATCGTTGAGTAATTCTCGTAAGGCATCTTCTATCTGTACCAACCAAAAGAATACTGAATAATAAGAGCTCTCTACTTCCGAATGTTCTCCCACAATCTTGTCCGAATACTGTCCTACTTTGTGAAAGTATTTAGCAGGAAGTTCTAAAACAGAACGATACAGAATTACATTGTCATTCTCTTTAGCATTCTCATCTAAGGAAAGTTTTATAGTGTAAGGAGCTGATTTTTTAGGTGAAAAAGTAATCTGATATCTGTTCCAATCGTCTTCTAGGGCGGTCTTTTTTACGTTGCTTGTCGAGGAGTTAAGCGTATCTAATGCAAAGGTTGCCGATAGTTCATCGTTGTTGGACTCTGAGAAATTTAGGTTTACTTTTGGATAGTTTACTTTTTTTAAAACTACAGAAAAAGTATAAGGAATGTTTGCTACCAAAAATCTACTCCATTGTAAAGAGGCTACCTCATTGTTCTTTTTCTTTTCAAACCTAAAAACAGTATCTTTCGAAGCCTCTGCGGGAGCTCGCCAATCACGTTCTACTAAGCTATTGATGTTTTCAGTTTTAGAGTTGATAGGGTACAGTCTACTATACACCAAGAGGCTATCGGGGTTTGAGAGCATTAAATCATCTGTGTTTTTAATCTTGGCAGGAGCCATCGAAACAATCACCTGCATCAGCGATTGAAAACTCTTCCAATGCTTCATATCCTCTTGAGCTTTAGGAGTAAGGTCTATCAATTTGAACTCCTCAAAGTCAATTGATTTAACTTTGTGCACTTGCCTTGTTTTGTTAGTCTCTTTGTCGTCATTACACGAAATGAAACACGTTAATAAACTGAATAATATATAAAATCTGTACTTCATAACCTCTTGTATTACTGAAAACACCAAAGCCAGACTTACTTACATAAATCTGGCTATTAGTGATAAATCTAAAACCTAAATGACTATTTAGCTAACTTGTTAATATGTTTAGCTAAACTGCTCTTTAAATTCGCCGCTTTATTAGCGTGAATAATATTTCTCTTAGCAAGTTTATCAATCATCGAAACTACTTTAGGGAAAAGAGCTTTGGCTTCTTCTACATTTTCCAAAGCGCGTAGTTTTCTCACGGCGTTACGAGCCGTCTTGTGTTGATAACGATTGCGTAAACGAGCTGCTTCGTTTCTTCTGATTCTCTTTAATGCTGATTTATGGTTTGCCATTTTCCTTTATTAGTTTTATTTTTATCGCCGTACCTTTTCTTTTGAAGATACTTCTAATAGTTGCATTTAGTAGTCCGTAGGGGAATCGAACCCCTGTTACAAGGATGAAAACCTTGCGTCCTAACCCCTAGACGAACGGACCTTGAAAATTATTGTTTAATCCAAAAAACTTAATATATGCTTGTAGTCCGTAGGGGAATCGAACCCCTGTTACAAGGATGAAAACCTTGCGTCCTAACCCCTAGACGAACGGACCTTTCTGCTATTAAAGTACTACTTCTCCTCTAATGCGGTGGCAAAAGTACTACTTTTTTTTATACCTGCAATATTTTTGAACATTTTTTTTACTAAAACACTAAAATTATTTCTTAAGTGTCTTATAGTTAGTAGGTTGTTAATCTGTGTTTTTTCTATGTGAACAATTCTTTTTATTTAGCTGTTACAAATTTAGTAAAAACGTAAGTGTGTTTACACCATCGGCGTAATCCCATAGTTTAGGAGTCTGCGTTTGCCCGAAGGGTATTTCACCATCTATAAAATTATGACCTACTACACATTGTATCTTTTCTCTGTCGGTTGCTAATTTCTTTTTTAGGGCTTCTTTATTGGTGTAATATTCATAGAAAAGAGTAGCAATAGGTGAACCGTAATGTTCGTCTTCTTTCAGCAGTAAGAAACCGTTCTCGAGTAGTTTATACAAGCTCATTAGGTAAACGGCTTTGTTGTAGTCGTAGTTATTGGCGTATTTTTGTTCTTCAATAATGTCTTTATAGGGGTAGATAGCCTGAAATAATAGGTTGAAATCATAACCCTGGGGTACGAATAGTTTAGAAACACTTCGGCAACCCAAGCCGTAATACAGAAAGATGTCTTTACCTAAATCCTGCAATTCCTCAGGTGTTTCTTCACCTGTAAGTACGGCTACTGAATGGCGGTTTTTCCTTATAATATGGGGTTTCTTGCCAAAGTAATACTCAAAATAGCGTGCGGTATTATCGCTACCCGTAGCTATTACGGCATCGTATTCAGTTACTTTATCATCTGTAAAAGCTACCGCTTCTGCCCATTCAGTAGCAAAAGCCCTTATCTGTTTTATAAGGTAGGGAAGTAGTATGCCATCGTCACTGGAGAGCTTCACTATTGCCTTATGCCCTGCTACCAATACGCACAACAAATCGTGGAAGCCTACCAAAGGCAGATTACCAGCCATTATAATCAATATTTTTTTAGGCGAAGTAGTTTGTGGTAATTGATATTGCGACAGCCATTGTTGTACATTGTTTTTGCTGAGGGCTTCACTCCACGATTTAAAGGCAAATATTACATTAGCACGTGTAAACCAACTGTTCTGCTGTTCTGCTTTATCAAATATATCGTTGAATTGTTCGGTTTTAGAAAGCAGTTCCCCTAACCGAACTAAGTTGTTTATATTTTGTTGCTTCATTAGAAAGTATCTATTTTACTTTTTACTTTTTGCCTTTTGCTCACATACCCAGCTGTGAGCCCTCGCTCGCTTTTCCTTTTACTTTTTATCTTTTACCTTTTACCTAAAACGATGGTACTATCCCAATCCGTACTCCAAACTTAGGATTTCGCACCCCATTCACATCATTGAAATCGTTACGCCATACGAAATCTACTCGTATAAAGCGAAAGTTTCCTAACCCTATGTTCTCAATCCCAAATCCGTATTCCCAATACAGTTTTTCAGGTGAATTGAATATAATATTGGTAATATTAGCTTGTTTGTTCTTGTCAGAGAGTGTTCCGTAAGCAAATCGTCCAAATATTAAACTCTTAAAGCGCGTTTTTTGCAAAAAAGGAATGCGGTTGAACAAGAAACCATCAAAATGATGCTCAAAATATCCATTGATATAGGTGTCGGTAATGAAATCGTAGTAATCTAAAAGCGCAAAAGTGTTAGGAGCTGATGAATACGATTGGTTTGCAGGAGTAGGGGTTAGTGCTATCAGAGGTGCTGTACCGAATACCTTCCCTGCTTCCACCGTAGCGTGGAAAATACCGTACCCGAAAAGTGGAATTGGTTTATAGAGTATCGTTTGTACTTTGTCGTAATCAAACTTACTGTTTAATACACCGTCTACGCCTTTGGAGTATTTAAGGGTATACATCGGGAAGAGCTTTTTGCCATAACGCTGTTCCACCCCATAGCCAAATACCTTTCTGTTGGGGGTAAAGGTTAATTGTGCCCCTGTATAAAAGTTGTCGTATTCGTGAATTTCCTCGCCTGTCTTGGGGTTTCGGTAGGCAATGAGGAAGTTCTCTTCGCTTGCCGAAGTGAGTTTTTGGTAAGTACCAAATACCGAAAACTGCAAGTTAGGCACAATATCATAGTTAATAACACCTTGTACTTTTCTGTTGCGAGTAAGATAATAGTTCTCACCACGTGCAATGATAAAGTTGGTAGTATTTTCAAAATCTAATTTGGTATCGTCGTGCATCACAAAGGTACCCAATTGCAAATTGTCGTTCTGATAGCCCGCTCCAAAGGTAATACGCGGACTGTGAGAGATAAGGTATTTACCACTGATACCGTATTTAAACTCTTTGTCTCTCACCCCATAAGCTCCGTATACATAGGTGCGGAAGCGGTCATCGGTAGAGAAGAACGAACGAAAGCCGGCTCTTAGCCGTAAACCCTCTACGTTGTTGCTCGAGAAAGTTTGCCAAAACCTGCCAAACTGCATATAATTGCCAATAGGAATATAGCCCGACGTCACAATATCGGTTACATCACCTATCATCTTGATGCGTTTATTGCTCCCCACTTCCCGAATCAGAACTTTCGTTTTAGTGAGATCTGCCCCTCCTAAGGTATTTGCGTCCCAATAACTATCGTCTTTGTAAAACTGATTTTTCGCTACCTTTACCACCTGCTCGTCATAAAAATTAGCAGGTTTAGGCTTGTTGAGAACAATATCCGAAAAAGTGATGTAGTTCTTTACATACAATCCCTTTTCTTCGTCTTTCTTCGTCAGGAGCGTAAAGTCCCCTTCTTGTATCTCGTGTTCAGGAAGGTAAATACTGTCGTTAGCAATGGTAAAGTATTTTTCAAAAGAAAGTCCACGTACTAAGTTGATATTCGTTTTAGCCGTAGTATGCATCTGTATCGAACTCACTATATAAGTCTTAGTGTCTACTTCAAACTTTCCCTCTAATGCTAAATCTTGGTCATCACGAGGAAAAAAGTTGATGCGATAGAACGAGCGGTCGTCTCTCTGAATTGTATCGCTCAGCACGTACAGATATACGCCATAACCAAACTCCGCTAGCGGACTCACAAAGGGCTTGTTCAGTATCATATAAGTATTGTCGTAAATATCAAAATCGTCAAACGACTGACTTACACGTTCCAACCCAAATCCTTGTTGTACAATCCCTTGAGCACGTTCAGCTTCTATATCTACTCGCTTTTTCCCCAACTGATTGTCGCCGTAAACCGTTTCTATCTTTTCAGTGAGATACATTGGCAGAGAGAAGGTCTCTTTGTATTTCTTCTCAGAAAGAATACGTCTGATGGTGTCATATTCCTTTCCTAAAGCCTTTTTTAAGAAGATGGTATCGAGGTTGTTCACCCCCAATTCCGTTGTACTGTGTTTTTTAAACTGATACGCCGTAGCGTTTTGTAGTCCACGCTTCTTTTTATTCTTCCAAATACCTTGCAATACGGTATAGGCAGGGTTCTCTTTTTTAGAAAGTGCCTTAGTAGGTTTCGCTACAACTGTTACCTCTTCGAGCAATTCCCCTTCCACCAATACCACTACCAAATCTTTGGTATTGTCTTTGTCTAAATGTATTTTCCTAGTGTTGTATCCTATAAGTGAAACTTCCAAATCCTTCTGTCTTTTCTCCGAATACAGAGAAAACCGCCCTTGGTCGTCGGTATAAGCTCCAATGGTAGTTTTTGCAAAAATCACATTGGCATAAGCCACGGGGTTACCGTTTTCATCAATCACTTTACCCGACACGTGTGTCTGCCCCCATACTTTTGTAAGACAGAGCATTAAACCGAATAAAAGGAGCAGTAAGAAGCGTTTTTTCATCGTATAAAATCACTTTTAAAATGCAAAGATATAAAAAATAATAAAAATAATATACAGATTGTTACTTTTCTAAAACCAAATCTACTGTATATTAACGTCAGTTCCATATAACAAAATACTGAATTATAATTATATTCGCATCATAATCCGTGTAAATCCAGCAACGCAGTTGCTAATTCGTGCCCATCACATTTGTCAATTATCAATTGTCAATTGTCAAATGAAAGACTATCCGTGTATTCCGTGTAATCAGTGCGCGACTTTAAAACAGCGAAGCTGTTTATTCATTTGATTAATAAAGGTTTAACTATATATTTCTTACGTCGAACTCACTTTATATTATTATAACCCTTCTTATTTTTTGTAGACCTGCCTTTCACGAAAATAAAACCCTCATTTTTCGTCTATTGTTCCTTTGTCATTCGTCACCCCCGTCCCTCTTTATTCGTCATTCGTCCCTCGTCATTACTTCCCTTTTCCGTCACTCGCCCCTTGTCACTACACCCCCTCTCCTTGGGAGAAGTCTCCGAATAGGAGAGTATGTGATTGGGGAGAGGATTCTTTTTCTTTCGCCTCGAAACTCCGTTTTTAACATTTTTAGCGCTGTTGTATTACAGTATGAATCAACTACTTATATACCCTTTCTATACCAATCGTCCAAGATTCGTATAAGCTTCCTATAAGCTCTCTATAAGCTAACCCCACCCTCCTAACACCCTTTTTTCACCAAAACTTCTCTCAGCTCTCTTCCGTTCTTTTCCGTTTCCTTCCGAAAACCCTAACCAGTCCCAACACATCGCTTTTTCATCTAAAACTTTGGCAAAGTTTTAAACTTTGCCAAAGTTGATTATTTCTGGCATTATTGGTATTATTTGGTATTATTTGGTTTTATTGGTATTTATCTTATTCTCTCATTTGCTAATTTTCTCATTTTCTCATTTCCTAATTAATCTGCCCGTGTGGCTCACACTGCCTGTGCGGCTCGCACCTTTGCCAAAGTTGATTATTTCTGACATTATTGGTATTTTTGGCATTATTGGCGTTTCTTGTATTATTGCCTTTCTTATTAAAAAAGGGACGTTTTATAAAACGTCCCTTGAATATACTTTATTTTTTTACCTTTTATCTTTTACATTTTACCTAAACTTGAGCCTGAGCAACAAATCTCCTAAACCCTTCTTCTCCTTTTGGAGTATGTTTAAACACGCCACAATTCTCCAATACCTCACAAAAAGTATCGCCTATACTCCTATTAATAAAGTTATCTAAGTTCTTTATAGAAAGTGGAGTAGGGCAGGAGCTCACGTAACGTTCTAACCACTGAGTGTGTTTTTGCAAAGCAGAGTCAGCGTTCATTTTGGTATATACAGCGCTGAAAGCGTTACCAGCTGTAATGGCTTCACCAAGCAAGGTTTTAATACTCGCCATTTCAGTCTTTAACCTACCGGGTAAAATCGCTAAGCCCATCACCTCAATAATCCCAATGTTCTCTTTTTTGATATTGTGCAGATGTTCGTAAGGGTGAAAGATACCCATAGGGTGCTGGGCATCGGTGCGGTTGTTGCGCAAAGCCAAATCGAGTTCATATTTGCCGTTTTTAAAACGTGCCACAGGGTTTACCGTATTGTGACGCACGCCCTCAGTATGTGAGTAGATGCCTAATGATTCATCGCTGTAGTTTATCCACGATTGTAAGATTACATCGGCTAAGGCGATGAGGCGGTCTTTCTCACCGCGCAATCGCAATACGCTCATAGGCCAATTTACAATACCTGCTTCCACATCCTCAAAACCTTTGAAGCTCACGCGTTCTTTTATGGTAGCTTTTTCCATAGGGAAAACGTGTCGTCCGCCTTGAAAATGGTCGTGTGAGAGGATAGAGCCTCCTACAATAGGTAAATCGGCATTAGAACTGAGGAAGTAATGAGGAAATTGCTCTACAAAGCCCAATACGTGCTCAAAGCAAGCCTTGTCAATCTTCATTGGGCGATGTTCACTCGAAAAGACGATACAATGCTCGTTGTAATAGATATAGGGAGAGTATTGGAAAAACCATTCCTCATTGGCTAAATCCAGCTTAATCGTGCGCAAGTTTTGCCTACCAGCGTGATTCACACGCCCCATATAACCTTCGTTCTCTTTACAGAGCAAACATTTTGGGTAGTTAGTGGCTACCACATCTTTTTGGGCAGCAATATCACGAGGGTCTTTCTCTGGCTTAGAAAGGTTGATAGTAATTTCTAAATTGCCATAAGGGCTATTGTGTTCCCACAGAATGTTCTTAGCAATTCTATCGGTGCGTATGTAGTTGCTTTGCTTGTTGAGCTCGTAAAACTGTTGGGTTGCCTGCTCTTTGCTCCTTTGGTAAGTATGCCAAAAATCGTTGCGAATTACCGATGTACGAGGTAATACCTGTCCCATAATCTTAGAGTTCAGTAGGTCACGGAAAGTAAGCGTATCGGTAGTGAGGGTGCCGTTCTCAGCTGCCCACTGCACTAAGCGGTCGAGTACTTCCGTAGGATAAGTTATCTGGGCTACCTCTTTAGCGATTTGAGCTTGCTCTTCTTTTGTAAACTCGGTATAACTATCGCAACCAATACTTTCCAAAACAGCATTGGTAACAAGAATACGGTCGTCTTCCTTCACCAAGTTATGAAGTACCGCATAACTGATGAGCTTTTCTACTTCAATATAAACTTTCACGATTAATAATTATCAATTAATAATTAACAAGACTATTTGTTATTTAATAAGAAACTTATAAACGGTTTCTTGCTTGTACACTTCCCCTTTTTCTAAGGGTTTTACCCCAAACTTCGGCTGATTGATACCATCGGGGAAATCTTGCATCTCAATAGCTACACCTACAAATCGTGGGTTTTTTGATGGTTTTTCTTTGGCAGTACATACCTTATCAAATACAGGAACATCATCTAAAAAGTTACCAGTGTAAATCACAGCCACACGTTGGGTAGTATAGGCTTCCATAGTAATACCACTGTGAGGAGAATGCAATACCAACTGAGGAGCACCATTGAGTCCGCTGTGGTTGAGCACAAAGGGGTGGTCGTAGGCACGTGTGATTTCGAATTGAGGGTGTCCTTCAGCAATACCCTCAGCGATAACTTTACCTTTGCGGAGGTCGAAAGTAGTATCTTTTACAGCTATGTAATCACCCGTAGGAATAAGCCCTTCTGCCAATTCACAAATATTATCAGCAGCGATTTGTAGTACTTGGGTATCGCCATTCATTTCCATATCACCTGAAAGGTTGAAATAACTGTGGTTGGTGATATTAAGGTAGGTTTTAGCATCGGCAACGGCTTCGTAAGCAATATGCAGACTGTTATCTTCAGTGATGGTGTAAATCACTTTGAAATCTACTTTTGCAGGGTAGCCTTCTTCTCCATCAGGACTTGTGTAGTGCATTTCCAAGCCATTAGCGAGCTCTTTTACTTCAAAGAGTTTACTGCTAAAGCCTTCTTTACCACCGTGCAATGAGTTTTCACCATTATTTTTAAATAGATGATAGGTTTTCCCGTCGATAGTGAAAGTAGCGTTGTGAATACGCCCTGAAGTGCGCCCTATGGTAGCTCCATTATAAGCGCCATTACCTATGTAATCTTCTAAATGCGCATAACCTAATACTACGTTTTTAAGTACGTTGTGCTTATCTTTTACAGCTATTTCGGTAATAGTACCGCCTAAGTTCAAAACAGACACGCGAAAGCCGTTCGCATTCTGTAAGGTATATTGATAGACAGCCTGTCCGTTGTGAGTACCGAACAGGCTTTTGTTGATGGTTATCATACTTTGTCTTGTTTATAGTTTTTTAGCGCCGTCGCTCACAGAAGCGATATAAAAATCGGCAGCATATCCTATTTTGTTTTTGTAAGCCTCGCCTACATTTTTAATAAAATCGTCTACTTTGTCTTTTTTCACGATGCTTACAGTGCAACCGCCAAAGCCTGCTCCCGTCATACGCGAACCTACTACTCCAGGTTGTTCCCAAGCAAGAGCAACCAAAGTATCGAGTTCTACGCCTGTTACCTCATAATCGTCGCGCAAAGAAATGTGCGATTGGTTCATTAACTTACCAAACTCAGCTAAATTACCTGCTGAAAGCTCTTTTTGTGCTTTAAGAGTGCGTTGGTTTTCATATACTGCGTGTTTAGCTCTTTTTTGGCGAACGGGACTCTTGATGAGGTCTTTGTTGGCTTCAAATTGTTCAATAGAGAGTTCTCCTAAGGCTTTAATAGGCAATTTAGTTTGCAATTCGGCTAAGGCTTCATCACATTCAGCACGGCGTTCGTTGTATTTAGAATCGGCGAGACCACGACGTTTGTTAGTATTGGCAATCACGATTACCTCATCTTTAAGTACCACAGGCACATAGGCATATTTGAGTGTGTTGCAATCGAGGAGGATAGCGTGGTCTTTCTTACCCATAGCTATCGCAAATTGGTCCATAATACCAGAGTTTACCCCAATGAATAGGTTTTCAGTTTTCTTGCCTAATTGCGCCATTTCCACAGAGTCGATAGAGAGATGGAAGAGGTCTTTTAGCACAATAGCGGTAAGCATCTCAATAGAAGCAGAAGAAGAAAGTCCTGCGCCATTAGGGATATTCCCAGAGAAGAGAATATCGAACCCAGAGTCGATTTTTTGTCCTGCTTCGAGGAACATTTTAATCACACCTTTTGGGTAGTTAGCCCAATCGTGTTTTTTGTCGTTGGTAAGTTCGTCGAGGGTGAACTCCATTACGCCAAGGTCGGCAAAGTTTTCAGAATACATACGGAATTTGCGGTCATTGCGTTTTTTTACGAGACCGTAAGTGCCTTTGTCGATAGCGCAAGGGAACACATTACCGCCATTGTAGTCGGTATGTTCACCGATGAGATTCACACGTCCTGGTGCGAAGAATTGTTTTTCGGCAGGAGCACCGAAAACTTCTTGAAACTTTTGTTCTAAGTGTTTCATATAGTTTTAATTTTAGTTATTAGTTTTGTTTAGAAATTACTTAATTAAATAATATAATGGAAAAAGGGAGTGCTGTCAAAGACAATTCCTAATAGATATGATTCTTGTAGAGACAATATATTTCTTATCTTATAAAGGATTTTAGCTGAGTCAAATACCAATCAAAGTCATCATACATAATAAAGTGGAGCCCTTTATTGGCATATCTAAGGTCTCTCAAAGATAAATTTTGATATTGATCTCTTATGTTGTCTTTTGAAGAAGTAAATACGGACTCTAAGAGCACTAAAGCAGGCACTTTTATCTGTTTTATTTCCTCTCTGAGGTCTGTATTAGAGATTTCACACACAAGTTTGGCGAGGGTCTCCCTATCTGAGGCTACACTCCACTGAACGATGGTAGGCTTCTTGGCTTCCTTTGTTGTATAGTACATCATTGAAGCCATTTGCGAACGCTCAAAGTCTTCTTTAGACATTGCTGTAAGTTCCTTGATCATAGGAGTACAATCCTTGTTAGGTGTTATCTTAAAATTAGGATCAGAAAGCAAAGGCAAGCAAGGCAGAGCATCTACAATCACTATTCTATCAAGTAGGTCAGAGGCTTTAGCGGCTATTTTCATAGCAAGGATGCCCCCTAAGCTATGCCCTACAATCGTAGGTTTTTGGATGTTCTCCTTTTTGATATAGGAGATAATGGCATCTGTCCAATAGTCCAAACTTGGATTCTTTACAGGGGTAATTCCTCCAAACCCCGCTAAGGTAAGCAGGTAGCAAGTGTGGTTAGTGATCAGAGCAGGTACAGTCTCTTGCCAGACATCGCTGGAGCAGCCAAGTCCTGGAATAAACAAAATAGGACTTCCTTTTTCTCCTACTTTTTTCACTGAGAATGGAGATTGTCCAAACGTAGATAGTGGCAAAATAAGTAAAAGGGAGGTTATAAAAACATTTCTCATAGTAAAAAAAATAGATTTTAAATTAAAAATTAGCTTGGTTTCAACTTTGGCAAAGTTTCAAACTAAAAGTTTGTATTACCTATTTAAAGTACTTTTTAGCAATTGCTCTGAGTTCTTTTTCTTTGTCTTCCAAACGCTGAAAGAGCACGAACTGGTTACGGGCACGAATGTAATTCTCCTCAGGATATGAGATTTTGTAATACACATCGTTATTAAAATAATCGGCGAGAAAACGGATACCGATAATGAATATCATATATTTGGCTCCGTCGACGATATGTTTTTTCTCTGAGGGAGTCATCACAGGGTTCATTACTGAAAAACCTTTACAAAGTGCTTCGAAGAACTCGGTATTGAAAATGATTTTGCTTTCATCGGCTTCGTTTTCTTCGGTAGGGCTTACCGAAGTGCGCACCATATCGCCGAAATCGTACAGTAAGATACCTTGCATCACTGTATCGAGGTCGATTACTCTAAAATCATCGGGATTGGATTTATTGATGAGTACGTTATTGATTTTGGTATCGTTGTGGGTTACGCGTATAGGAATGCGCTTTTCGTCTACTTCTTTTTGGATAAGGTCGAAAATTACCTTGTGTTTTTGCGCAAATTTGTATAGCTTTTCAGCTTTGTCTTTGCGTGCAGGAGTTGCCTGAGCATAAGCCTCTTCGAGTTGTTGGAAGCGTAAATCTCCGTTATGGAAATTAGGAATGGTAGCCTGCAATCGAGAGGTATCGATATTGGCAAAGGTTTTCATAAAAGTTGCAAAGGCAGTGGCAGCTTTTTCGGCTTGCCAAGGAGCTTCGATGAATTCATAAGAAGTATAACCTTCGGCAAAAGGGAATACTCGCCATACAATGCCCTCAGCATTTACGGAGTATCCTCCTTGTTTAGCTTTCATCATCGGGAGAATCACGTGATTGTTAGGTTCAGTTTCCCAAAGCAGTTCGATGTTTTTGATGATGCTATTAGGGGTTTTGAACACATTGCTGTTAATCCCTTGAAGGATATAATTTGTATCGGTGGTTTTTACCAAATACGTACGGTTGATGTGTCCGTTGCCATAAGGTTCCACAGAAAGGAGGGTTCCTTTTAAGTTAAATTGATTGGCTATTTCTTTCATTTTTATTTAGGTAAGAGGTAAGAGATAAGAAGTAAAATAAAAACTTATTATCTCTTACGGGTTAAACATTTTATTATTGAACTTTGCCAAAGTTTCAAACTTTGGCAAAGTTGAAAGCTGTTATCTTTTTAGTCTTCAAATGATTAGAACCTATCGGGGTACTCGCCTTTATCTACGAGTTTTTGTATTTCGTTTTGTACCATTGCGAGGTCTTCGTGATAGGTCATACCGAACCAGTTGTCGTGATTGGGTAATACTTCTAATTTATATCCGTAATCCTTAATGGCGTGTTGTACTACCATAGGGATATAAAATTCGGATTTAGGGTCATCTTTATGTTCGGCTACAAATTCTTTGAAATAACGGTCGGCTATATCCAATACTTCGTGAGTAAATCCCCAGAAGTTCATAGATACGTAGGTGCTTAGGGGATACTCGGTGCCTGTAGCCTCATCGATAGCAGTAGTTTCGTTAATTTTACGCAGTTTGGTAGCTTCGTTGATAGAGAGTAGGTGGTGATTGGCGTCTACTTCGCAGATACCGCGTGAAACAGTTCCGTTTTCACTAAGGGTGTTTTTTAGTAGATATCCTCCTGAGAAGAACGTTTTTTCTTTACCAGCATTGAGCGCTTTGTACATTAAACGAAAGCCTTCTTTGCCATAATAATCATCGGCATTGATGATGAGGAATGGGTTTTTTACAAACTCTTTTACACAAAGCATAGCGTGCCCTGTACCCCAAGGTTTTTTACGTTCGATGCCTTTTGGGTTAAAATCGTCTTGATATACATAAGTAATGGGCACATTATTGAATCGATTTTCTAAGTGTTGGCGTGCTAAATCGTCGATTTCACGACGGATAATGAGTACTACATTGTCGAAACCAGCTTGTAGAGCGTCGTAAATACCGTAATCAAACAAAGCATTGCCATTGTGAATATTTTCTAACTGCTTGTCTGAACCAAAGCGACTTCCTAAACCTGCCGCTAAAATTACTAATGTTGTCATATAAAGTTAATTTCTTAATAAATAAAAGTCTTGATAAGTGAATGTACTTATTTTGCATCGGCAAAGATAGGGATAATTTTGTAATCTGGAAAAAAATATAACGAAATTTTTACGAAGAATTTAAAAATGCTTTCCGTTACTTGTTCTTTTATAAGAGTTTTGATAATGCCAATAATGTCAGTAATGCCAATTAACTTAGCCAAAGTTCAAACTTTGGCTAAGTGTGTAGCGCAAAAGCGACACACCGGAGTTTTTCGGAGAATCTCGGGGGGACTTTGAAAGTCTTGGGAGGGGGAGTGAAAGGATTGAAAATTTGAGGAGGAACGAAAGTTTTTGGAAGGATTTTAGAAAGGTTTAGAAAGATATTGAAGGTATGGTTTAGTGTACTTAGCTTATAGAAAGCTTATAGGAAGCTTATACGAATCTTGGACGATTGGTATACAATGACTGTATTAAACGTTGAGAAACAGGTATTTAGGAGGTGTTAAAGATATATTAAAACGAAAGCTGAGGCGTAGGGGTGTACTTTCGTAATTTAGGGTGAAGGGCGTTTGGGGTAGGGGAGAGGTGTTATAACTTACCTCCCCCGCTCCCCCTCCAAAGGGAGACAATCCGCAATCATACCTATTTAAAACTTTTTGCATATTCTCAATGGAGGAGAATCCGTTAAATGTGAATGCTGTAAGGATTATATGGGTGATTTTGGTAAATTAGTTTTTTTTGTTACCTTTGTGCTTTCATTGCTTATTAGCATTCGCTTTTACTTATAAGTTATGGTATCAGAAAAAGATTTAGAAGCCTTAATGGCTCAGGTAGATGGTGCTGTGGACAGGCAGTACGACTTCATTAAAGAGATGAAGCAGATAAAGCAAACGCTTTGGGAACTGAAAGCCCAAATGCGTGCTACTTCGGTATTAAGTTCGGCGGTACCCGCAGAAACGGCAGTGCCTGAGGGTACACGTGAGGCAGTAACAGAGACTCCCCCTGTGGAAACGGTAACTCCTGTTGAGGAACAAACCGTAATAAATACTGTGGCTGAGGAAATGACGACAGCTGTTGTAGAGAAGCAAACGGCTGTTGCGGCGGTTGCTGAACCGGTGCAAGAAACTTCACAACCGAAACAAGAGACCCCTCCGATTACTTTTACAACAAAAACGAATCCGTTTGCGCCCAAAAAGAAGGTGAGAAATCCGTTTGAGCCGAAGCAACCTACTAACTGGGAGCGATTTATCGGTGAGAATTTGTTTAGCAAGATAGGGATAGTGATTATTATTATTGGGGTGTTTATAGGGGTGAAATACTCTATTCAGCATAACCTTATCAGCCCTGCAATGCGCTTGGTTTTAGGTTACTTAATGGGTATAGGGCTTTTTGTAACGGGAGCTATGCTCAAGAAAAAATATGAGAGTTTTAGTGCTATCTTGGTGAGTGGAGCAATGACGATTTTTTATTTCGTCACCTTTATTGCATATGCTGTTTTTGGTTATTTCCCGCAATCTCTTGCCTTTGTGCTGATGTTCCTCTTTACAGCCTTTACGGTACTTGCTTCGTTGAGCTATAACCAAGTGGTGATAGCTATTATAGGGCTTGTGGGAGGTTATGCGGTACCTTTTCTTTTGAGTAATAACTCGGGTCAGGTAGAAATCTTATTTGCGTATACAGCAATTATTAATATAGGTGTGCTGATACTTTCGTTTTATAAGCAATGGCGTTCACTGTACATTTCGGCGTTGTTCCTCACTTGGCTATTGTTGTTCTCGACGTGGGTATCGGCTTATCAGTACGACGACTTTGTGCCTTACTTTGTATTTAATTTGGTAACGTTCCTCACTTTCTATGTTGCTTTTATAGCTCAGAAAATACACAGGGTACAGGAATTGGAAGCGGTAGATGTGCTTTTGTTCTTGTTTAGTAGCTTGTCGTTTTACGCGATGGGTGTTTGGCTTATATTGGATTATTATCCTAATAATCGGACTTTTGTGGCGATGTTTACATTGCTTAACGCTGTATTTCACTTTTTGGTGGGTTATTATTTTCACCTCAAAAAGGCGCCTTCTCAGGCTTTGAAATACTTAGTTTTGGTGTTGGCACTCTCATTTGCTACTTTGGTAATTCCGATACAGTTTAAAGGAACGTGGATAACTATCTTCTGGATAGCCGAAGCTGCGTTACTTTTTGGGTTTGGGCGTACTAAAAAAATGCCTGTGTACGAGCGAATTTCATACGCAGTAGCGATTTTGGCTACTTTCAGTTTGCTGATAGATTGGGGGAAAGGCTCTTATAGTATCTTTGATATGGAAGACGCGAGAGCGTATATCACGCCTTTTGCTAACTTGCTCTTTATTACAGGGTTACTTTATAGTGTGGCGGTAGGAGCAATGGCTTATATCAATGATAAATACAAAGAGACAGGGACACTTAATAAAGTGTTGAGCTTTTTGTTCAATATTTTTTCGGTACTTATTTTGTATTGCACTTTTTACAGAGAGATAAGCGTGTTTTGCGATATGAGGGCTTTACATCAAGACCCTGTGATTTACAGCCATTATGAGGCATATCAAGACTTGAACACTTTTAAAGGGGTATGGCATATTATATACAGTGTGTTGTTTATTTCGGCTTATAGTTTTCTGAATGTGAAGTACCTGAAAAAGAAATTGTTGGCAGAACTACAAATAGGCTTAAACTTTTTGTTACTGACTATATTTATGACCTTGGGGCTTTACTATTTCAGTGAGTTGCGAGAACGTTATATGGAAGAAGTGCAGGAAGGAGGGCAGTTATCACTTTGGTTTTTAAATATTAGATATGTGGGTTTGCTCTCGCTGGTGGTATTAGGCAATAGCATTTATGCCCTCAGTAAGTTTTTGGAATTTAAAACAGGGGCAAGGCGTGTATTGGAAATGTTGTTGCATCTGGTTATTTTGTGGGTTGCTAGCAGTGAATTACTGCACTGGACAGATATATATGAATCGGTAGCTAATTATAAATTAGGTCTTACAATTTTATGGGGAGGTTATGCTATTTTATTGGTAGTATTGGGTATTTTTAAAAGGAAGAAATACCAGCGAATATCGGGTATTATATTGGTAGGTTTTACGCTCTTGAAGTTATTCTTTTACGATACTACCCACCTCGATACGCTACATAAGACCATAGTGTTTGTACTGCTTGGGGTATTGCTACTGGTAGCATCGTTTCTCTATAACAAATATACCAAAGAAATAGAGGGAGAGCAAAAATAAGAGGGCAGAAGATTAAAAAGAGAGAGAAAAAATGCTAAATGTGTATTATTTTTCCAAATAAGAAGAGAGAGATTAGAGGAGTTAGTTTTATTATAGTAAATTGTAAATCAAACTAATAAAAGGAGAAGATTGTTGTAAGGAAAATTTTTTGATAAAAAAATACATATAATTAAAATAAAAGCATTACTTTTGTGCCATAATAACCAAAATTTAATTTTGTAATGATTAGAGATTATAGAGACATTAAGCTTACTGTACAACGTCCTACTCCTATTGACAAGGAGGTGAACTGGAATAAATCGTTGGTAGTGATTAGTGAAACTGATATTTATGGTCGAATTACCAATGTAAACGATGTGTTTTGCAATGTTTGTGGCTATAGTGCTGCGGAAATGGTAGGGCAACCACATAGTATCATTCGCCACCCTGATATGCCTAAACTGATTTTTAAACTGCTTTGGGATAACCTTAAATTGGGGAATAACTTTATTGGGGTGATTAAGAACTTAGCAAAATCAGGAGAGTATTATTGGGTAATCACCGATTTTGAAATGCGTAGAGATGCTGATGGAAATATCACACACTACATTGCACGCCGTAGATCGGTGCCCAAAGGAGTAATAGACAACTATGTAGCTCCGTTTTATGATACGCTTTTGAAGCTTGAGAAGATAGGTGGAATGGAACTTAGTACCCGTTTTTTCAAGAACTACTTAGCTAAACAAGGCAAGGATTATATTGATTTCATTATAGATATAATGAATGAAAATAGAGAAAATGTGTCTTTTGAAGAAAATCAAGTATCATCAGTAGATACTACACAAGTGATTTCAGATGATATTGTAACTATGAATGAGGCTCAAAACGAGAAACGCAAGAGTTTCTTTGGTAGATTGTTTGTGCAATAACTATCTAGAGCAACTTATGTGATTAACTAAAAAATTTAAAATAATATGTCAGAATTTAAAAGTGCTGTACCTACAATTGCAAGACCCACTCCTATTGACCGTGAAGTACAGTGGGATAAGACCAAAGTACTCATCAGTGAAACAGATGCGATTGGTACTATTACCAAAGTGAATGATGTGTTTTGTGAGGTATCACACTACACTGCTGAAGAACTCATAGGACAACCTCATAACTTGATACGCCACCCCGATATGCCAAAACTTATTTTTAAGCTTCTTTGGGATAACTTAAAGGCGGGAAATAACTTTGTGGGTGTGATTAAGAACTTAGCTAAAACAGGAGAATACTACTGGGTGGTTACTGATTTTGAAATGCGTCGTGATGCATCGGGTAATATTACACATTACATTGGCAGAAGAAGATCGGTGCCTGAAGCAGCGATTAAAGACTATTTGGCACCTTTCTATGATTCACTTTTGAAAATGGAGAGAATAGGGGGTGTAGAATTGAGCAGTCGTTTCTTTAAAAACTATTTGGCTAAGCAAGGAAAAGATTATATCGATTTTGTGATAAGTATTATGTCAGAGGGTCAAACTAAATTTACAGCTGAAACCGTATCGGGTGTTGATAATAACAACGTGACAGTATCTGACGATATTTACCAAATGGATGACTCGAAGAATGAAAAGCGCAAGAACTTCTTCGAGCGTTTGTTTAACTAATAAAAACATTAGATAGAGATAAGAGAGGAATAGAGGTAGACTCTATTCCTCTTTTTTGTGGCATAGGATTTGTTATTTATTGAGCGTGGATTGTCAATTGAAAATTATTTTATACTTTTGCCCCGACTAATTAATTCAATAACGAAATGGACTTAACAGCCTATCACTTTGTATCGCTGTTTCGGAATAATGTACAGCAATACCCACAGAAAGACGCTTTGATGGGAAGAGTCGCTTCTTCTCATTGGAAAGGTATTACGTGGGAGACCTTAGGCAGTACCACAACCCTTTTATCTAAATCTCTGCTTTCATTGGGTATCCAGCCCCAAGAAACTGTAGGGATTCTTGCACAGAATACCCCACAATGGTCGCTTGCCGACCTTGCTTGCTTGCAAATACGTGCCATTCCGGTACCCATATATACTACAAATACCGCCGAACAAGCTCTCTACGTGATGAACCACGCTGAGGTGAAAGTGCTGTTTGTGGGCGATGAAAAGCAATACCACAAAGCTCTTGAAGTAGCCTCTCAGTGCCCCACCTTGCAAATGATTGTGGTATGTGATAACGAAGTGCCTCTTACCGAAAAACAGTATTCTATTCACTGGAACGACTTTTTGGCACTCGGCAATAGTCCGCAGTATGACACAGAGTTAGACAAGCGCATTGCAGAACGCAATTTAGATGACCTTTTTACGATTATTTACACTTCGGGTACTACGGGTGAGCCCAAGGGAGTAATGCTCACTTATGAGAATTTGGCTTTCCAGATGGTAGGACATACCGAGCGCTTATCTACCGTAGATAACACTGATACGTCATTGGCTTTCTTGCCACTATCGCACGTATTTGAACGCGCGTGGACGTACTTCTGCCTTTACAAAGCAGTTACTGTTTATTACTTAGATGATACTAACTTAGTGCGCGAAGCCCTTGCTGAGGTACGTCCTACCTTGATGTGTGCTGTACCGCGCTTCTACGAAAAGATATTTGCCACCGTACACGACCGAGCTGACGCATCGTCATTTGTAAAGCGTAAGCTCTTCCGCTTGGCAATAGCTACTGGTAAACGAGTATTGGCATTACGCGAACAAGGTAAGAAACCGTCGTTTGTCTTACAGAAAGCTTATAACCTTTTTGATAAAATGGTGTATAAGAAACTGAAAGAGGCTCTTGGTGGACGCATTAAGTTTATGCCTTGTGGAGGGGCTAACCTCGAACCTAGTATCGGGCGTTTCTTTCAGTCGATAGGTATTAACCTGAAATTAGGTTATGGGATGACCGAAACGACTGCTACTATATCTTGTTGGGGCGACGATCGTATCAACCCACAATCGGTAGGGAATGTGATGCCTAATGTGCAAGTGCGGATAGGAGAAGAGAACGAGATATTGGTAAAAGGAGGAATGGTGATGAAGGGTTACTACAAGAACCCTGAAGAAACCGCCAAAGCTTTTACTCCCGATGGTTATTTGCGTACGGGTGATGCGGGTAATTTGGACGGAAATAACAATCTCTTTATCACCGAACGCATTAAAGAACTGATGAAGACTTCTAATGGCAAATACATTGCTCCACAGATGATTGAAGGCAAGGTAGGGAAGTATAACCTTATAGAACAAATAGCCGTGATTGCTGATGGTAAGAAGTTTGTTTCTGCCCTTATTGTACCTAACTACGAGATGCTCTCACAAGCACTAAAAGATCTCAACCTTAAGTATAAAAACACGGCAGATATGATAAAGCATAGCCAAGTGATTGAATACATAGGCAAGCAACTACAAAAATTTCAGAAAGACCTACCCGACTACGAGCAGATTAAAAAGTTTACGCTTCTGCCTTCGGCTTTTACTATTGAGCGTAATGAGATTACTCCTTCGCTCAAACTCAGAAGAAAAGTGATTTATGCCAATTATAGTCGTGAAATAGAGGCGATGTACAGATAAAGATATTAGAGACTATCTGTAAAACATTCTAGGATAGTCTCTTTTTATTTTCTATTTTATTCCTAAGTGCTTACGTACTTCGGCAACAGTACTTTCGGTGAACAAGGCTTCTAAGTTTTTCCAGACACTGTGATAGCCGTAAGGTCCATTGAGCATCTCATTTTTAGCATCGGCTATACTCCAATCTTCATAGATAATTCTATACATTGCTACCATAATACCTGTACGATCAGCGCCGTGATAACAGTGAATAAGTACCGCTCCTTCGTTTTGATGTTTGCGAATTAGTTTTAGTACACTTGCTATTTCAGGAGCTTTGATACGCCAAGTAAGTAACGGGTGATTGATAAGCTTGATACCTTCAGAGGCGTGGAAAATCTTCTTGTCTCCTGAACGAGTAAAATAGCGTAGATTAATGATAGTTTTAATAGGTATCTTTTTGATAATCTTCTTGTCTTCATTTACTAATTGTTCACTTCTGTAAAGCAGACTGTCTACCTTATACAAGTTAGCATCTGCGTGAATAAGAGTAGCTTTTTGTTGCCCCCATAATGAGATAAAAGAGAATAATAGAAAGTAAAGTATTAGATTTTTCTTCATAAAAGTAATGTTTTTATAGAATCTGGTAAGTGCTTAAAATCAGCAGGCAAACATACTATTATTATAGCAGATATGCAAACTATATTGTATAAAATAATTGCAATATAAACATTTTAATTGTTAAAAAAGCATTGTTGTATTTTCTTATTTTGTACTTTTGCGCCCGATTTTTAATATTATTTGCTAATCGAAGAACAATTTTTATGAAAAGATTTTTATTTATGGCAATATTAAGTTGCCTTGGTCTTGTGTCTGTGCAATGTACCAAAACCGACACAGAACGTGTAGAAATAAAAGGAGAACGCGGTGAGCGTGGCAACTTAATCCTCTCAGGAATAGGCGTGCCTGATGCTTCTCAAGGAACGGTAGGCGATTATTATCTCGACCTATCTACAGCCAATCTTTATGGAGCTAAAACAGCACAAGGATGGGGAACTCCTATTTCTTTAAAAGGCTTAAAAGGTGATGCAGGAGCCGATGGTGCTAATGGTACCGACGGTCAAAACGGAAAAGATGCTCCTGTACCTCAAATAAAAAATGGCTTTTGGTATATAGGTGAAACGAATACTCATATTAAAGCCCAAGGAGAAAAAGGTACTGATGGTACTAATGGCACCAATGGTCAAAAAGGTCAAAATGGTATTACGCCTCATATAGGAGAGAATGGTAATTGGTTTATAGGGAATCAGGACACTCATATAAAAGCTCAAGGAGACAAAGGAGAAACAGGTGCTACGGGTGCTACGGGAGCACAAGGGCTTCCCGGTAAAGATCGCTCTAAAATATATTCAGGACAAGGCAAACCCGTGAGTCAAGGAGTAGAAGGCGATTACTATATCGATACTGAAGCTAAAATATTCTATGGACCTAAAACTAATATAGGTTGGCCTTCTACCGGTATTTCTCTTACCGCTCAACAAATGAGTGACACAGACTATGAACTTAGCGCTGACGGAAAGACCTTAGTAAAATGGAAAAATGAGAAAACACTTTTTATAGATATGAATACTGACCCTAAGTTAAAAGATGTAGAAATCATAGCTGACAATGCTTTTAACGCAGAAATAAATAAACTCACATACCAGTTGAGAACTTTCGTCATTGGGGATAAAGTAAAAGATATAGGGGCTAAGGCTTTCTATCTATGTACTAAATTGACAAGTGTAGAAGTATCGAATGAGAATATAAGAAGAGAGATTACAAAAATAAAAACACAAACCTTTGCTAATTGTACTCACCTACAAAATGTAGATATTCCTTCGAGCGTTACTACTATTGAAGCAAGAGCTTTCACAGGTTGTAATAGACTTACAAGTGTTATACTTCCTGAAACAGTAAACAATATAGTAAATAATGCCTTTGCAAAGTGTGATAATTTGCATACTGTAATCATACGTAATCCTAATGCTTTTATAATAGGAACTATGGCATTTAATCAAACACTATTGCGCAACATCTATGTCCCTTCCGGGAAAGTAGAGGAATATAAAATATTAAACCCTCAATACAAAGATTTTATCAAATAAGATATAAACAAAAAAAGCTACCAATTCGGTAGCTTTTTTTATTACCTTTTATCTCTTACCCGTTACCTGAATAAACGCTTCTTCCAAATTAAATGCTTGCACTTCGGTAATAAGGTTTTGAGGCGTGTCTTCTTTTAGCAATTGTCCTTCGTTTAAAATACCTACACGGTCACAAAAATCCTGTGCCTCTTGCAAATGATGGGAGGTGTAAAGAATCGACATTCCTCCTCTGTTCAATTCCTTTAAATAATCGATAATAATATTTTTGGACTGCACATCCACCCCCACCGTAGGTTCGTCTAAGAAAAGCACCTCAGGGCTGTGCAATATACCCGCCACCAAGTTGATACGGCGTTTCATTCCCCCCGAAAAATGAGCAATTTTCTTATTGGCAACTGAGGCTAAGGCTACTCGCTCAAGAGCTTCGTCAGTGAGTGCTTTTAGTTGTTTGCCTTTGAGTCCATACAGGCTACCGAAATAATGCAAGTTTTCGCGAGCGGTAAGCGTAGGATACAAAGCGTATTCTTGCGGAACCACCCCTATTTTATACCTAAGGCTTGTATCTTTATAAGTAAGTCCTACAATAGAAAAACTCCCCATCGTAGGTTTGATACTCCCAAAAAGAATAGACATCAGGGTAGTTTTTCCCGCTCCATTAGGTCCTAAAATACCATAAATTTCTCCTCTTCTCACCTTAAACGTCACATCGTTTAAGGCAAGGCTAGTGGCTTCTTTATATTGTTTGCTGAGGTGGGTTACCTCAATGGCATTGGGGGGTGTACTCATATTCTCAAAAGCTAAAAAGCGGGGCAAGTTAGTCAAAATATTGCAATTAGCAAAGTTTTTTGTACATTTGCAGGGTTTTAATAGGTAACAAGTAACACAATGAACGAAAATGTAACGCTTAGAATAGCAATGCCTCAGGATACTCCTGCTATTTGGGCAATCCTATCTGCTGCTATTGAGCGTCGCAAAGCCGATGGCAGTAACCAGTGGCAAGACGGCTACCCTAATGAAGAGGTGATAGCTAACGATATCACCCATCAATATGGCTATGTACTCACAGAAGACAACGAAATATTAGGCTATGTTGCTCTCCTCATCAACAGCGAACCTGCTTATGAGGCTATCAAGGGCAAATGGCTTACCAATGCCGACTTTATGGTATTTCATCGCGTAGCAATTTCGCCTGACCATTTGGGGCGTGGCTTAGCAAAGTTTCTTCTTCAAAAGATAGAGGAAATAGCTCGCAATAAAGGCATTCCTTCTTTGCGAGCCGATACTAATTTCGATAATGCCCCTATGTTACATCTATTCGAAAAATTAGGCTATAAGTACTGCGGAGAAGTTACTTTCAGAGGTACTCCCCGCAAAGCTTTTGAGAAAAAACTATGAATCAAGAATTACTCACCTATTTAGAACATTTTATTACCGAAGAACGCAAGGAACGTTTTTTACAGGTGATAAGTGCGCGTACCAATCACTTTACGGTAGCGATGGAAGATGTATTCCAAATGCATAACACCAGTGCCGTAGTGCGCACTTGCGAAGTCTTTGGCGTGCAACAAGCACACAGCATAGAAGGACGATTTGGCAAACGCCTCGATGCCAAAATAGCAATGGGTGCTCAAAAATGGGTAGACGTCTTCCGCTATAACGACACCCAAAGTTGTATCGATGCCCTCCGTGCCCAAGGTTACCAAATTGTGGCAACAACCCCACACAAGGATGCTTATTTCCTCAACGACTTCGATATTAGTAAAAAGAGTGCTTTCTTCTTTGGTACAGAAAAAGAAGGGCTCTCTGAGCAAGTACTCTCACAAGCTGATACATATTTAAAAATTCCAATGGTAGGTTTTACCGAAAGTTTGAATATCTCGGTAGCGGTAGCCATTGTCCTGCAACAGCTTACTGATAAACTCCGCCGTAGCCAAGTAGCTTGGCAACTCACCGATGAAGAACGCCTCAGCACTCTTATCAATTGGACAAAGAAATCCATTCGCAACGTAAAAGATGTGCTAAAACGCTACGAAGAACTCACCGCTCAAAAATAAAAACCTTCAATAAACTTCCCCCTATCTTCGCCCTAACTACAAGAAATCTTTATCATTTCTTCGTTCATTCTTTTCCTACTTGCCTGCCGTGCTACCACTGCCTGTGCGGCTCGCACCGTCTTTTGTATGAACTTTGCCAAAGTTTCAAACATTGCCAAAGTTGAACTCTACTAATAACCTTCTTTTTATCTCTATCTTAAATTCGCTTTACCTTCATCGTAGGTTCGTTTTCTGTTCGTCATTCCTTCGTCTTTTGTTCGTTGTAGAGCCATTGTAGACCCACTGTAGACCCACTGTAGACCCACTGTAGAGCCACTGAAAAGCCACTCATCGTTCGATTATCCCATAAGCTTTGTATAATCCTCTCCCAATTTCACCATTAATCATTAATCATTAATCATTAATCATTAACCATTAATCATTAATCATTAACCATTAATCATTAACCATTAATCATTAACCATTCACCATTCACCATTAACCATTAATCATTTGCTAATTTTTTAATCTTTATTTGGCATTTCTGGTATTTAAGGTATTACAATTTCTTCACTCATTTTTTTCATAATTCGTAATCCGTAATTCGTAATTATTTTTTACCTTTGCACCGAGAAGAGATTTTTAACCATTTACAGAAATGAATACTATAACAAAAACAAACTTTAAATTCCCTAAACAAAAATCCGTTTACAGAGGGAAAGTGCGTGATGTGTATCAACTTAAAGATGATACCCTCATTATGATTGCTACCGACCGTATTTCGGCTTTCGATACCATTCTACCCAAAGGTATTCCTTACAAAGGTCAGATATTAAATCAAATGGCTGTGAGTTTCTTGCAACAAACTGAAGATATTGTACCTAATTGGCTTATTGCTTCTCCTGACCCTAATGTTTCTATTGGTCAAGTGTGCGAACCGCTAAAAGTGGAAATGGTCATTCGCGGTTATCTTGCAGGACACTCGGCTCGTCTCTACAAAAATGGCGTGCGCAAACTATCGGGTGTACCTTTGCCAGAAGGCTTGCGAGAGTTCGATATGTTCCCACAACACCCCATTATTACTCCGGCTACCAAAGCCGAACAAGGCTTGCACGACGAAGATATTTCCCGTGAAGACCTCATTCGCAAAGGAATTGTAAGCGAGGAAGACTATCGATTGATGGAAAAATACACCTACGCACTCTTTGCTCGCGGTACTGAAATCGCCTCTAAACACGGACTCATCTTGGTAGATACTAAATACGAATTCGGTAAAACTCGCGATGGCGAAATAGTGCTCATCGACGAAATTCACACCCCCGATTCCTCTCGTTATTTCTATAAAGAAGGCTATGACGAACGACAAGAAAACGGTGAACCCCAAATACAACTCTCCAAAGAATTCGTACGCCAGTGGCTCATTTCGAAGGGCTTTCAAGGTGAAAAAGGACAAAAAGTACCTACGATGACTGATAAGTATGTACAATCCGTTTCTGAGCGTTATATAGAGCTCTACGAGAACATTATGGGCGAGAAATTCCTCCCCGCCGATACTTCCGATATAGAGAACCGCATCTACGACAACATAATGCGATTTTTGCAGAATCAATAATCAATGAAAAAAGGTCGCTTTTGCGTCCTATACTTTGCCAAAGTTGAATAGCGCTCGTTAATTGAACCACGATGTCTACATATCATTAGGAAGTAACTTAGGAAATCGTAAAGCCTACCTGCAACAAGCCATTGAAGGCATTGCGATGCGGGTGGGTACTATTGTCGATATAGCCCCTGTTTACGAAACACCCTCTTGGGGTTTTTCGGGGGAAGCTTTCCTGAACACCTGCTTGCTATGTCGTACCTTTCTCTCACCTGAGGAAGTATTAGTACAGCTCTTGCAAATAGAACAAGAACTTGGGCGAGAGCGTATGCCTCAGTCCAAAGGCTACCAATCACGCACTATCGACCTCGATATTCTTTTCTACGACGATAAAGTTATTAATACCGAAGTACTCACCGTGCCTCATCCTCTCTTGCATCGCCGTAAGTTTGTGCTGAAACCTTTAGCAAATATCGATGACCTCAAAGTACACCCTGTACTCAAAAAAACGGTTGCCGAACTCCTCCGCACTACCGATGATACTTCACCCGTGCAACGTCTTACCGACCAGCTGTCGTTTCCTGCACAAAAATCGCCTTTCTTGAATTATAAGTACATTGCTATTGAGGGGAATATAGGTTCTGGAAAGACCACTTTGGCAACTAAAATAGCCGAAGATTTCAATGCAAAGCTCATCTTAGAACAGTTTTCTGATAATCCTTTCCTGCCTAAATTCTACGAGAATCCCAAACAATACGGTTTTACGTTGGAGATGTCGTTCCTTACCGAACGCTACCAGCAAATGTGTGAACAGTTAGCACAAATGGACTTGTTCAAGGAGTTCGTCGTCTCCGATTATGATATCTTCAAATCACTTATCTTTTCTAAGGTAACTCTTACCGATGATGAATTTGTGTTGTACCGTAAGCTTTTTTACATTCTTTATAGCCAAATCATCAAACCCGATTTGTATGTATTCCTCTATCAAAATACCGACCGTCTTATTGAAAATATCAAGAAACGTGGTAGAACATATGAGCAAAACATCTCCCCCGATTATCTGAAAAAGATACACTATGGCTATTTAGATTTCATACAGAAGAATACCGCTATGAATTCTCTTATCATTGATGTAACCGACCTCGATTTTGTAAAACACTACACTCATTACGAGTATATTATAGAAAAGATACGCGAGAATTAATTTTCAGTATGCACTTTGCCAAAGTTTTAAATTTTGGCAAAGTTGAATAACTTTTATTTTGATAAATCCGCTCTAAAAATACGGGTTCTATACATTATAAGTATCCAAATAATAAGAAACATAATATGGTTTATAGCAATTGGATAGTTTATAAAAGAGTAGACAAAATACTATTTCTCCTAATTTGCTAATTCACAAATTAGCTAATTTCTCAATTATTCGTATCTTTGCCCCCGATTTTTAAACTACAACAAAATGTCAGCAGTTAGAAAAGAATACAAACGAGTAACTACCAAATCGATAGTAGAGATGAAAGCCAATGGCGAAAAGATTTCAATGCTTACCGCCTACGATTATACATTTGCTAAACTATTAGATAGTGCCGGTATCGATGTGCTATTGGTAGGCGACTCCGCCAGCAATGTAATGGCAGGTCACGAAACTACCCTCCCTATCACCTTAGACCAAATGATTTATCACGCCTCATCAGTAGTACGAGGGGTGAGTCGCGCCCTTATAGTGGTAGATTTGCCTTTTGGTACTTACCAATCCGACCCTAAAAAGGCGTTGCGCTCAGCTATTAGAATAATGAAAGAAAGTGGCGCTCACGCAATTAAATTGGAGGGAGGTAAGGAGGAAGCCGAGAGCATCAAGCGCATTGTAAATGCGGGCATTCCGGTAATGGGACACTTGGGGCTCACTCCTCAATCCATTCACCAGTTTGGTTCATTCGCTTTGCGTGCTAAAGAAGAAGCTGAAGCCCAAAAACTCAAAGAAGATGCTAAGTTATTAGAACAATTGGGTTGTTTTGCTATTGTATTAGAGAAAATACCTGCTACATTGGCTGAAGAAGTAGCCAAGAGTGTGCATATTCCCATTATAGGGATTGGGGCTGGTAGTGCAGTAGATGGACAAGTATTGGTGATGCAGGATATGCTAGGTATGAGCAATGAATTCCAGCCTCGTTTCTTGCGCAAATATGCCAATTTGCAAGAAGTGATTACTAATGCCGTATCGCATTACATCGAAGACGTAAAAAGCGTCGATTTTCCTAACGAAAAAGAACAGTATTAATGTTCCGTCATCAAGGTAAAAAACGTACCGCCAAACATAATCTACAAATAGCCGTAGTGCTCTCATTCGTCGCAGGAATGGTGAACGTTACCGGCTTTTTGTTTGTGGGTAAACTTACCACCAATGTTACGGGACATTTTGCATATTTTATCTATGACGTGTCGGTAGCTGAGTTTTGGAAAGGGCTCATTTACTTTCTTTACATCTTTGCTTTCCTCATAGGTTCTTTCACTTCGGGTTTACTGATTGAGGATGCTAATTATCATCGTACCCAGAACAAGTATCTCAAACCTACACTCTTGGAGTGTTTAGCTTTGTTATCGGTAGTAGGGTTACACGCTTTTTCTTCCAATGACATTCCCGCCGATGTTACCGCTTGTATCTTGCTCTTTGCAATGGGCTTGCAGAATGCTTTTGTGACTAAAATCTCTAACTCGGTAGTGCGTACTACCCACCTTACAGGTCTCTTCACCGATTTAGGTATCGAACTCGCCCAAAGAATTTACCTTAATCGTAATCACTACGAGCAGCAACACACGCATTTGCGAAACACCATTCGTCTCAGACTTTTTATCATTGCGTTCTTCTTTCTAGGAGGATTTAGTGCGGGGTATTTTTATATTGAACGAGGTTTTTCAATATATACTCTGCTCATTTCGGTAGCCATTCTTCTCTTAGGTCTTTTCTACGACGGAATGCGCTTTTTCTATTTCACTAATAAACGACATTATGAAACTTATCACAAACGCCGAAAACGTAGACGTGCTTTACGAAGACAATCACGTTATCGCCGTAAACAAGCGAGTAGGCGACATAGTTCAGGGCGACAAGACGGGGGACACTCCGCTTAGCGATATTGTCAAACAATACCTTAAACAAAAATATAACAAACCTGGGGAGGTATTCCTTGGAGTGGTACATCGCTTAGATCGCCCTACTACGGGAGTGGTGCTCTTTGCCAAAACCTCTAAAGCTCTCGCACGCCTCAATACGATGTTTGCTAATAAACAGGAAGTACAGAAAACCTATTGGGCGTTGGTAGATGCAAAACCTCCTGTCGAGGAAGATACGCTTACCCATTGGTTAGTGCGTAATGAAAAACAAAACAAGTCAGTAGCATATAATAAAGAAATGCAGCATAGCAAGAAAGCGGTATTGCATTATAAGTTATTGAAATCGTATGAACGTTATTACCTATTAGAAATCGACCTCATCACGGGGCGCCATCACCAGATAAGAGCGCAATTAGCTGCCATAGAATTGCACATCAAAGGAGACCTGAAGTACGGTGCCAAACGTTCCAATCCCGATGGAGGTATCTGTCTTCACGCTTATAGCCTGAGCTTTGTTCACCCTGTAAAGAAAGAGCCTACTAAGATTATTGCAGAAGCCCCTTTCTCTTTCTTGTAGTTAATTGCTAATTCGTATAGCTTTTAGAGTTATAGAATTTTTACAATTTCATTTATACTTTCTTCTTCAGTAAGATTATCCATAGAGATAATATAGTTAGCTTGCATATAAAAAGGGTTGCGTTCAAACAGATGTTTGCGAATGAAATCCTCTAAATCAGCATCATTAATTTCAGAGAGTAGAGGGCGATGCGGTTTTTCTTTAATAAGACGTCTGGCTAAGGTTTTAGGTTGGTATTTTAGATAAATAGATAAAGAAGTAGCTTCTTTTATTAAAGCCATATTATTGCCAAAGCACGGTGTTCCCCCTCCTAAGGATAATATAAAGTCTTCCTCTTTTTGTAATAACTCCTTTAAATAAAGAGTTTCTTTTTTTCGAAAATAAATCTCTCCTTTACTACTAAAAATCTCTTGTACTGATAGGTTTTCACCTTCAGCAATATAAGAATCAAGGTCAATAAAAGGAATGTTTTTAAGGTGAGCTATAGCTTCTCCAAGAGTAGTTTTACCGCTTCCCATATAGCCAAGTAAAATTATTTTCATATATAAGGTATTGTATAATAGATGTTTGAAATGTAATGCTAAAAATAAAGTGCAAAAATAATACTTTTTTTCTTGTTACATAAGAAATTTGTTATATCTTTGCACCCGCAAAACAATAAAGACACCGAATTGTTATAATGACTCGGTAGCTCAGCTGGTAGAGCACGACACTCTTAATGTTGGGGTCCAGGGTTCGATCCCCTGCCGGGTCACAAGGGTTATACAATTTGTTTTTTTATTTTTAAGGGACTTGGTAGCTCAGTTGGTAGAGCACAACACTTTTAATGTTGGGGTCCTGGGTTCGAGCCCCAGCCAGGTCACAAGGGTTATACAATTTGTTTTTTTATTTTTAAGGGACTTGGTAGCTCAGTTGGTAGAGCACAACACTTTTAATGTTGGGGTCCTGGGTTCGAGCCCCAGCCAGGTCACAAATGCGTAAGCCTACGTGGAGAAATTGGTAGACTCGCCATCTTGAGGGGGTGGTGCTCGTTAGGGCGTGCTGGTTCGAATCCAGTCGTAGGCACAAAAAGATAAGACTACTTTATTGATAAAGTAGTCTTTTTTATTGTCTATATTTATATTTTTTTAATTATAATACTTTTAAAGCACTTTCTTTAGTCCACCCTATTTTTCCATTAGCTAAACGAATTTTTATCCAGTCATTATTCTTTTCTATAATTTCTACTTTAGTACCTTCGTGAAGCTGTACTACTTCATTGCTATAAGAATTGGCTTCAGAAAATACCCGTACCGTTTTATCGAATAAGATAGCGTATTTTTCACCGTCTACTTGCCTTTTATGAAAATCGGCGATGAAATAAGTGCCTACCGCTACTGCTACTGATATGAACATCAAGGTGAAAAAGAGCCGTTTGAGGGCAGTTTGTTCTAAAAAGTAGTAACAAAAGAAACTCAATACAAATACCATTACTCCTATTATAGAGAGCACTGCCCACGTTTGCAAGCTAAACAAACCTGTAATGGCATCGGAGAGCTGGCGTAACCAGGTTTTAGGTAGAGGTGTAATAGCATCTACCTTCATTTGGTTTGCTAATAAGAGCCCGTTTTTAGCCTGTTGATTTTTGGGGTTTAGCTGGAGCGCTTTTTCATAATAATAGATACTTTCAGGCACGTGATTCAGTTTGTAATAAGTATTTGCTAAATTATAGTACAAAGCTGATGATTCTTTACCAGACTTTAAAATTGATTTGTATTGGTCAATTGCATTTTGATACTCTCCTTGGTCGTAATATTGGGTTGCTTTCTCGAAAGGATTTTCGTTAGTTTGAGAGAAAACAGAGAAAGAGAGCAACAGCAAGAGTGATATGATGATGTTGTTTTTCATTTTATTACTTGTTTTTCACTTGTTTGTCGAGGGCAGAGATTACTTGTACTGCCTCGCTAAAATCTTTTTCCATAGAAGCATCGGTGTGATGCTGAGAGTAGCGTGCCATTTCGCAATTAGCGAGTAATGCCATAAACTGAGCTACGGTAGCTTCAGTAGCTTTTCGGCTGAGCAATAGTTCAGTGATTTTATCTTTGCTCATTTCAGCTGTTTCAATTTTTAATTTGGCTTTTAAGTAATTGTGCAAGGCGCGTTCTAACGCTTCGTAGAAGGTACCTTTATCACCTAATTTACGTTTAGCTTCTCCCAGATATTTCTTCGCTAATCTATTGGCTACTCTTACTTTATTACCTTCGATATCTCCGGCTCTTTGCATTTTGATATGCCACCAGATAAGTACAATAGGGATAAGAAGCAAAGGCAAGAACAGCCATAAATAGTAAGCTGTAGAACCAAAGAATACGGGTTGGTGCATTGGCTGAAGGTCAGCATTGGTTTGAAGACCTTCTGGTTTTAGAGGAATGTTATTACTATTAGCCGTGTCATTAGGCTGGTTTTCGGCTGTAGGACCTTCGGTTACATCTATCCAAATATCTTCGGTTTTTACAGTTTCATATTTCTGAGTATTAGGGTTGAAATACGAGAAAGAGAGTCCTGAAATAGGATATTTTCCTTTGTATTCAGGAACGATAGTATAGGTTTGTTCTAAGCGTCCTTTCATTCCGTTAAGAGAAGTGTTGATATCTTCTTTTTGTTCGGGAGCATATACTTCTAACGATGATGGGAAAGTAGGCTTAGGTAAATCAAACAGTTTAAAATTGCCATTACCTGATACTTCTATTTTTAGTTGAGTACTTTCATTAGCTTTGAGTGTTTGTTTTGTAGCATTTACAGAAAAAGAGAAGTTACCGACTGCTCCTGAGAAGTTTTCGGGTTTTCCTTCCTCAGGTAAGGGCTTTATGTTTAAAACACGACTACCAGAGCTTACTTTGCGTGATATTTCTTCATAGAAAGGACGCCCAAAGAAGTCTCGTTGTCCTGTAGGAGCATTGATAATAGCTTCTACAGACAGAGGTTCGAGAGTGATAGCGCCTGTTTTTTGAGGGTAAAGCACTATTCTTTTTACTACAATACAACGGTAGGAACGACCTTGATAAGAGCAATTTTCTACCTCATAATTTTGAAGACGTATATCTTGACTCCAGAAGTTAGGGTATTTTGGTACATCTAACAAACGCAGGTTACTAAGAGATATTTCTCCTCCTACATAAAGCCGATATACCACACTTACAGCTTCGTTAAGGTATGGGTTGGGTTTTGAAACTTCGGCAAGAAGGAATAGGTTTTCACGTGCGATATCGTTAGTATTTCTGTCTATTGAGGGAGTTTTTACTGCCTCGGTAACAGTGATAGCTATGGGGTTTGTTTTATATGTTCTACCGTCAATTTCTATACTTGCTTGTCCTATGGTAAACTTACCTTTGGCAGTAGGTTGGAGAATGTAAATATAAGTTTTGGAGAAACTACTTACTCCATTAATCCACGATCTTGAAACCGATTGCGAAGGTCCCATTACTATGGTAAAACCGTGAAAGTTAGGCGGAGTAAAGTTATCGCCGTCTTTATTCATAGAGAACTCTATGCGCAAGCGTTCGTTAGCCCCTAATTGATTTTTACTCACTTCGGCTTTGAACTCTACTTGTTGTGCATAGAGACTTTGGATTAAGAAAGTTATAAAGAATATTATCTTGTATTTCATTTTAGCTTTTACTTATTAAAAGGGCGAATAGCCATTCGCCCCTACTACTACCAATCTTTTTCAGTTTTAGCGCGTTGACCTTTTACTTTTTGAGCGTTAATTTTCTCTTGAGTTTTGCGCTCTTCGTTGTTCATTGCCTCCAAGATACGCTCCATTTGTTGTGGCGAAAGAGAAGAGGGACGTTGCTCACCTTGTCCTTGTCCGCTTTGGTTTTTATTCTGCTGGTTGTTTTGGTTAGGATCTTTTTGGTCGTCGCCCTTATCTTTGTTTTTATCCTGTTTATCGCCTTGATCTTTTTTATTATCTTTATTGTCTTTGTTGTCCTGATTATTCTTGTTATCTTGGTTTTTATTCTGGTTATTTTGGTTCTGTTGATTATTCTGATTATTCTGATTTTGCTGGTTCTGTTGATTGTTTTGGTTTTGTTGGTTGTTTTTATCTTTATTGTTTTTGTTGTTTTGAGGTGGAGGTGGGTTTTGTTTAAGCATTTCTTTGGCTACTGCCAAATTGTAACGGGTTTCTTCATCTTTAGGATTATGACGCAAAGCTTCTTTATAAGAGAGCACCGCCTTTTCGTACTCTTTGTTCTTCATAAAGGCATTGCCTAAATTGTGGAAAGCCTTGTGTTTTTCTTCTTCGGTTATCTTATCGGAGGTTGAGGCGTTTTTGAGTCGGGAGAAAGCCTCGTCGTAACTCTTTTGTTGATAATACATCGTACCGAGATTATACTGTGCAGTAGCGTTGTTTTTATCTTCGGCTATTGCCTTGCGATATTCTACTTCGGCTTGTACGGGTTTATCGCCTTTGAGAGCGGTGTTGCCCTCGTACGTATATTTTTTAGAGTTAGCAATTGCTTTTTGAGCCTCTTTTTCGGCTTTGGTTTGTGCAAAAGCAGAGAGGGATAGTAAGGATAATGTTATGTATAGAACGTTTTTCATAGTAGATTGTTTGTTTTCAACTTTGCCAAAGTTTCAAACTTTGGCAAAGTTTGGGACGCACTATTTGTCTTTTTCTTTTTCGTTGAATAGATTCAATTTCTTTACCCATTGGGTTTTGCGTTCAAAGATAGCGAGGTCTAAGATGAGCAAGAGCAAAGCTCCGCCTAAAAACCACTGAAATTGGTCTTTGAAATCTACAAATTTTTGGGTATCGAACTGACTTTTTTCAGTACCGTCTAATATCTTGTTAATTTGGCTTACTACTTTTTGGGTGTTATCGCCGTCGAGGTATTCACCTCCTGCATTGATGGCTATCTGTTGCAAGAGTTCGCGGTTGAGTTTGGTAATCACTACCTCGCCATTGCGGTCGCGCTTATACGTTTGTCCGCCTCCTTCTTTGATAGGGATAGGAGCGCCTTTTTCGGTGCCAATACCTATGGTGTAGATATGTACTCCTTTTTCTTGTGCTTCGGTAGCGATTTCGGTAGCACCCATTTCGTGGTCTTCGCCATCGGTGAGGATAAAGAGCAAGCGCGCGGTGGGAGTATTCTCATCGAAATAGTTGCTTGCCATACGTATTGCTTCCTGAATGGCAGTTCCCTGAGAGGAAAGCATATCGGTGTTCATATCTTGTAGAAACATCTTAGCGGCAGAATGGTCGGTAGTGAGAGCGAGCTGAGGATAAGCGCTAGCTGCATAAGCTACGATACCTACACGGTCGCCTTTTAGCTGACTAATGGTTTCGAAAGCGATGCGTTTTGCCTTTTCCAAACGATTGGGGGCTACGTCTTCGGCAAGCATACTTTTAGAGACATCAATGGCAAAGACGATATCTACCCCTTCGCGTTTTACGGTTTCAATTTTTGTACCTATCTTGGGGTTAGCAAGGGCGATGCTCAGTAGCACAAGCACTACTGCCAAGACACTCCATTTCACCCAGAGTTTGAATCGCGAACGGTCAGGAGCTAAACGCCTAAGGGCAGGGGAGGAGGCAAATTGTCTTTGCAACCGACGTTTGCGAAGCATTGAAAGGGCAAAGATGATGAATAGCGGGATGAGTACCGCTATGAGCCAAAGATATATTTTTTCGTCGATATGAATCATAATTAGTTAAAAGATAAGAGTTAAGAGTTAAAAGTCGCAAAGGCTTTTATTATTAACTTTTAATTCATAGCTGTTAATCAAATACTGCGCCAAAACGATGCAAAGATACAAAATAATTTATAAAATTAGAAAATGAGGTGCGAGTTTGATTTAGAGGAATGAGGCTGTGCCTCAGAAATTAAACAAAATTTAAACAAAATCAAGGCTACGCCTTGTAAAGTAACTTTTGGGAATTAGCAAATTAGAAAATTAGAAAATGAGGAAATGAGGAAATGGAGTGCGAGCTACAAGAAATGCGCCAGCGGAGGTTTGTCAGTTTATTCAACTTTGCCAAAGTTTCAAACTTTGACAAAGTGTGTACCGCAAAAGCGATGTGTTGGAACTATTAGGAGCTTTCGGAAGGAAACGGAATAGTTCGGAAGTGGGTCGAGAGGGATTTTGGTGAAAAAAGGCTATAAGAAGGGTGGGGGGTAGCTTATAGATAGCTTATAGGAAGCTTATACGAATCTTGGACGATTGGTATAGAAAGGGTATATAAGTGATTGATTAATAATATCATACAACCGTACTAAAAATGTTAAAAATGGGGTTTCGAGGCGAAAGAAAAGGAATCCTCACCCCGTCCCTCTCCCAAGGAGAGGGGGTGTAATGACGGGTGACGGGTGACGAATGACGGAGGGAATGTGGTGAAAACTTCTCGCTGGCTATCTTTAAAGGGGGAGATACGATGCAAAAGCGACAATTGAGAGTTTGATGAATCTTAGGTGATTGTTATACAAAGGCTGTTGGAGCATTTAATAATCAGTGAATTATATTTTAAGGTTTTAGATTTTAATCATTTAGTTTGTCAATTCGAAAAATAGTTGTACCTTTGCGCCCTGAAAAAATTACGTAATAAAATTAGCATTGCAATGAAAAAAGAAATTCACCCAGAATCTTACCGTTTGGTGGCTTTCAAAGATATGTCGAACGACGATATCTTCATCACAAAGTCTACCGTAGAAACAAAAGAGACTATTGAAGTAGAAGGGGTTGAGTATCCATTAGTAAAATTAGAGATTTCTCGCACTTCGCACCCTTACTACACTGGTAAATCTAAACTTATCGACACAGCCGGACGTATTGATAAGTTTAAAAACAAATACGCTAAGTTCCAAAAATAACATAGCAACTTTTAAAAACCTCCTCACGGAGGTTTTTTTTCTTATGAAAATACTTTCGGTCTCTCTTCATAATATCGCTTCTATAGAAGGTCCCTTTACGCTTAATTTGGAAGCTGAACCCCTTAAATCGGTGGGGTTATTTGCTATTACAGGAGCGACAGGGGCAGGCAAATCTACCATTTTAGATGCTATTTGCCTTGCGCTTTACAACGATACTCCTCGATTGGCAACTACAAAAAACTCGGTTGCTATTGCTGACGGCTCGGCTGAGGTGCAGGTGAATAATGTGAAGAACCTCTTGCGCAAAGGGGCGATTTCGGGCTATGCCAAAGTGGTATTTCAGGCGGTAGACGGCAAGACTTATGAAGCGGAATGGCAGGTACGCAGAGCCTATAACAAACTTTCGGGGGCAATTCAGCCTGAAACTTTGCAACTTACTTGCCTGACGGATAACCAACTGATTGCTGAGAACCGCAAGACATTGGTGCTCGAAAAGATAAAGGAATGCGTAGGCTTGACCTTTGACGAGTTTACCAAATCGGTAATTTTGGCACAAGGAGACTTTACGTCGTTCTTAAAAGCGAATGATGATAAGCGGTCGGATATTTTAGAAAAACTCACAGGTACGGAGATTTACACACGCATTTCTAAGCAAGTGTACGAACTCAACAAGCAACATAAAAACGAACTCCAACTCTTAGAAAAACAGCTTGAAAACATCGTTTTTTTAACGGAAGAAGAACGCAGTGCCTTAACCGAGCAACTTACAGCCGATGAAGAGAGGTTGAAAACCTTACAAGCCTCGCTCGCTACTTTAAAAGAACAACAGCAGTGGTTTGACAATCAGAAGTTGTACACTCAGCAATGGCAAGAAGCTATTGCCAATAAAGAAAAAGCCGAACAAGAGAAAACCTCGCAAGCGGAACGTTTTGGAGAGCTTGCTATCATAGAGCAATTACAAGCCATAAAAGGGGATATCCTCACCGAGCAAAGGGAAAAAGAACTATTAGCAACTGCTCAGCAACATTTGAAAGAAGCTACTGCCGAAAAAGAACGGCTCACAGCTAATAAGGCTAAGGTATCCGAGCAAAAATTGCTAACCGAAAACGATTTGGCTACTGCCAAAAAGGCTTATGAAATTGCCAAACCTTTTATTGCCAGAGCAAAGGAATTGGACGTACGACTTGCAGAACTAACGCAGATTTTTGAGCAAAAACAGCAGCAGCAAGAGGCGAAAGAGACTGCTTTGCAAGCTAAAAAAGAGTCGCTTGAAAAAGTAACTGAACATATACAGAAAGGGGAGAGGTACATTCAGCAAGAAGAGCAGTGGCTCAACACTCACCCTGATGAAGCGCAGTTGTACCGCAATGCGTTGTGGCTCAAACAGCTTGTGGAAGAACAGCAACAACTCAATGAAAAACTAACTGCCCATAGCCAAGCAGAAGAACGCCTTAGACAACAACTCAATGAGCTGAAAGCACAATACCCTATACAGGCACTCCCTTCAACTGATATAGAGATGCTTGCTAAACAGCAGAAGGCTTATCTCACCGCCTTGCAAGTGTATCAGGCGGATAGAGAGATTGCCAAACATATCAAGCAATACACTGACGCAAAGGTTCAGAGAGAAGCGCTCTTACAAGAGATGCAAAACACCCAAAGCCAAATATTGGAAACATTGCAACGTTTAAAAACTGAGAAGATAGCCACCCAAATAGCTTGTGATACAGCGGAACGCATTTACCAAAGGGCACAAATAGAAAATACCAAAGATGTAGCGTTTTTGAGAGAACATTTGGTGGAAGGAGAAGCCTGCCCCGTATGTGGTTCGGTACACCACCCCAATGCTCATAAGGCAGTAGCTGAACACCTGATAGATACAGTGCAACAAGAATTTCTAACGGCTAAAAAACAATTAGAAACGCTTACCAAAGAGGTTATCACCAAAGAAACGGAGCTCAAAGAACTGCAAAAGCGTATAGAGAGTCAGACAGCAGAAAACGCAGAGCGTACGGATTTATGGCAACAAGAGAGCGAACGCTTGTCGCAATCAGTGTATTATACGACCTATCCTTCTGTGAAAATAGAAGAATATATCACGGATAAGATAGCAAAAACAGAACATCTTTTAGCGGAAAACGAGCGTCTTTTTGAAGTCCTCAACCGACTCAAATCGCTTACTGATGAGCTGAATACCCTTGCGAAAGACGTTGAAAATTACAAGCAACAACGGCAAAAATACAGTCAGCAATTACAGAGCTTACAACTTTCGGACGCTTGGCTCAACCTTTGGAAAACCGATATTGTGCAATTTCAAACCCAAATCACCACTGCTAAAACCGACTGGGAAGCGCATTCGGCTTGTATCGAGAAATACAAAAAGCGCCTTGCTGAACTCACCCAAGAGCGCACCGAGCTCGCCTCCTCACAACAAGTACTCCGTCAAGAGCTCACCGAATTGACAACGACAATCGATAAAGAGCAAGCGCAATTGCAAACGCTGAAAGAAGAACGTGCGGGATTGTTAGAAGGAAAATCGGTTCAAGTAATAGAAGAGAGTTACCAACAGCATTTAGAGCAATTAACAACTCTTTTAGAGCAAACGCAACAGCAATATAACGCTATTTTATTGGAGATGACGGCTAACGAAAAAACCTTAGAGACCTTAGCAATGCAACAACAGCAATCGCAAGCTCATATAGCCGAGTCAACTCACAAAATAGAAGAATGGCTTACAGCCTACAAGCCTGCTCAAATAGAGCATATAAGAAGGAAAATGCAAGAGTGGGCGAATCGTTCTCACGAATGGCTACAATCAGAGCGCCAAGCCCTTCAATCCTTAAATGACCGCATTGCACAATACAATACCATTGCGAATGAAAAACAGCAAGCGCTTGAAACACTAAAAGAAAAAAGACCACTCAACTTTACAGAAGAAGATATCGTCCAACAGTTGGCTGAACAGACAGCAGAAGAAGATACCTTTCGCGATACGGTAGTCACTCAAAAGAGTCGGCTTTTAAATGATGAGCAACAGCGAGCAATAGCAGTTGAGTTGCATACAGCCAAAGAAGAAAAGGAAAAACTCGCTCATCGCTGGAGCTTGCTCAACGACCTGATAGGAAGTAGTACAGGTAATGCGTTTCGCAAATACGCGCAGGAGTACACTTTGGATATGCTCTTGCAATATGCTAATGTGCAGATGCGCTACCTCAATAGGCGCTACACCCTGCAACGCATTCCTAACTCTCTTAGTCTGCAAGTGATAGACAACGATATGGGAGCTGAGGTACGGTCGGTATACTCACTTTCAGGAGGAGAATCGTTTTTGGTATCCTTGGCTTTAGCTTTGGCACTTTCGTCTCTTTCATCTACCAAAATGAACGTAGAAACCCTTTTTATAGACGAAGGTTTTGGTTCTTTAGACTCTGAGACACTTTCAGTAGCCTTAGATGCCTTAGAGAGTTTGCAAAATCAAGGGAAGAAAGTGGGAGTTATCTCTCACGTACAGGAGATGGTAGAGCGTATTGCTGTGAAAGTAGTGGTACAGAAGGAAGGTAATGGAAAGAGTAAGATAGTGGTTAGTAATTGATTATGAAGAGAATATATACGATAGGACATTCCACACATACATTGGAAGAATTTATAGAAATGTTACAATCGTTTGAGATACAACATTTAGTTGATATCAGAGGGTTACCAGGCTCTAACAAATATTTGCAATTTAATAAAGAAAACTTAGAGGTAGTATTACCCGAAATTGGGATAGCCTATACCCATCTCACGTTATTAGGTGGTAGACGTAAAGTACATAAAGACTCTAAGAATACTCGTTGGCATAACGAGTCCTTCCGAGCTTATGCTGATTATATGGAGACCTATGATTTTGAAAAAGGTATTGCTCAACTCATTGCTATAGCTGAAAAAGAAACTACTGCTTATATGTGTGCAGAGGCTGTTTGGTGGCGTTGTCATAGGTCGATGGTATCAGATTATTTGAAAGCCAAGGGTTGGCAAGTAAATCATATTATGGCAATAGGTAAGGAAGAACCTCATAGATACACCGCTCCTGCTCGTATTATAGGAGACAGAGTAGTGTATTACGATGATGGAGAGATTTTAAATCTCTAACACAATAAATCAGATATAGAAAAAGATTAGAGAAAATCTTTATTAAAAGAACTGTGAAAAAGTATGTAAACATTAAAATAATACGATGAAAGTAAAAGACATAACTAAAGTTCTTGAAACTCTTGCACCACTTGATTATGCTGAGAGTTTTGACAATGTAGGCTTATTGGTAGGTGACGCCAATGCCGAAGTAACAGGAGTGCTCATCACCTTAGATACATTAGAAGCTGTGGTAGAAGAAGCTGTTGAAAAGAATTGTAATCTTATTGTTAGTTTCCACCCGATTATCTTTAATGGGCTTAAATCGCTTACAGGGAAGACCTATGTGGAACGAGTAGTGATGAAAGCGATTCGACACCAAATAGCTATTTACAGTATGCATACGGCTTTGGATAATCAGCTGTTAGGAGTGAATGCTTCTATTGCTGACCATTTAGGATTGCATAATCGCTCCATACTTATTCCACAGCCTAATGTTATTAGAAAACTTATTACCTATGTTCCAAAAGCCAATGCTGAAAAGCTACGTAAAGCGCTCTTCGAAGCAGGAGCGGGGAATATTGGCAACTATGCGGAATGCAGTTTCAATCTTGAAGGGAAAGGCACTTATAAGGGCAATGAATCTTCGCACCCAACTATTGGTGAACCCAATGTATTTCACACAGAAGATGAAACACAAATAGGAGTTATTTTTCCCAAGCACTTACAATTTCAAATACTAAAAGCACTTCGCCAAAATCACCCCTATGAAGAGGTGGCTTATGAGATATATATACTCGAAAACGAGCACCAACATATAGGAATGGGTATGATAGGGGAATTTAAAACCCCGATGAGTGAGGCAGATTTCCTTGTTTATTTAAAAGAAAAAATGGAGGCAAGCTGTATTAGGTATTCAGCATTCAGGGGGAAAGAAGTGAAAAAAGTAGCTGTATTGGGAGGAAGTGGAGCTTTTGCAATAGAAGATGCTAAGCGAGCAGGAGCAGATGTTTTTGTGAGTGCAGACTTTAAATACCACGATTTTTTCAGGGCTGAGGGGAAAATATTATTAGCAGATATAGGTCATTTTGAAAGTGAACAATACATAAAATTTATTTTATTTGAGTATCTTTCAAAAAAAATTCCTACTTTTGCCCTCTCAATATCAAATGTAGATACAAATCCTATCAAATATTATTCATAGATATGGCACAAAAAGTGGATATAACCGTAGAAGAAAAATTAAGAGCATTGTATGATTTACAGCTTATCGATTCTAAGATTGATGAGTTACAGAACACTCGTGGAGAGCTTCCGTTAGAAGTTTCAGACCTTGAAGATGAGGTAGAGGGTTTAAAAAAACGTCACGTAAAGTTTAAAGAAGAGTTAGACGAATTGCAGGCAGGAATTGCTGAGAAGAAGGCAAAAATTGAAGAGGCAAAAGCCCTTATTAAAAAATATACTACCCAGCAAAAGAATGTACGTAACAATCGTGAATATACCTCTCTTTCTAAAGAGATAGAATTTCAAGAGTTAGAAGTACAGTTGGCAGAAAAACGCATTAAAGAAGGTAAAGCGCAAGTAGACCAAAAGAAAGAGGCTATTAAGCAAGTAGATGAGCGCAAAGCCCAACGTGATGCGCACCTCAAGCACAAAAAAGCTGAACTTGATTCTGTTTTGGCAGAAACTGAGAAAGAGGAAGAATTTTTAAGAGAAAAAGCAGAAGAGTATGCGGCTAAAATTGAAGAGCGTTTGCTAAAAGCCTATCAACGCATTCGCAGTAGTGTGATGAACCGTTTAGCAATAGTGCCAATTCAGCGTGGAGCCTCTGGAGGTTCATTCTTTGCTATTCCGCCACAAGTACAAGTAGAAATTGCCTCTCGTAGAAAGATTATTACTGATGAACACAGTGGACGAATCTTGGTAGATGCAGCTTTAGCTGAAGAAGAAAGAGAAAAGATGGAAACTTTGTTTAAAAGTTTTAAAGCATAGAAGATAAGTAATGAGGAAACTAATTATATTAAGAAAAATGAGTCCAGTGATCACTGGACTCATTTTATTTTTAATAAGCTTTAGCAAAAAGCACTCGTTTTTTCGAAGGCTTACCCGAGTAGATGCAATACCCAGACTCTTCCTTGATATCCAATGGTATACAACGTATCGTTGCTTTGGTCTCTTCTTTGATACGCTCTTCAGTTTCGGGAGTACCATCCCAGTGTGCTGAGAGGAAACCTCCTTTAGTTTCTAACAATTCCTTGAACTCGTCATAGCTATTTACCTCGGTAATATGGGTATTGCGGTACTCCAAAGCTTTGTTGTACATATTGGATTGAATATTCTCTAAAAGCTGCTGAATATGAGCTACAATTTGGTCACCAGCTACTGTCTCTTTGGTAAGAGTATCGCGACGGGCTACTTCGAAGGTATTGTGCTCTATGTCGCGTTGTCCTACAGCTAAGCGTACAGGTATCCCTTTGAGTTCGTACTCGTGGAACTTAAAGCCAGGAGACTGTGTATCACGATCGTCGAATTTTACACTAATATTGTGTTTTTTGAGTTCTTCAATTAAAGGCTGAATATGGGAGCGCACTTTTTCTAATTGTTCAGCTCCTTTGTAGATAGGCACGATTACCACTTGTATAGGAGCCAATTTAGGAGGAAGTACTAATCCATTGTCATCGCTGTGGGTCATAATGAGTGCTCCCATCAAGCGAGTAGAAACACCCCAAGAGCTCGCCCATACATATTCTTGTTTACCTTCTTTGCTCACATATTTCACGTCAAAGGCTTTGGCGAAGTTCTGTCCTAAGAAGTGTGATGTTCCTGCTTGCAGTGCTTTTCCATCTTGCATAAGGGCTTCTATACAGTAGGTATCGTCAGCCCCTGCAAAGCGTTCGCTTTCACTTTTTACACCTTTTATTACAGGCACAGCCATAAAGTTCTCTACAAAGTCAGCATATACGTTCATCATCTTTTGAGCTTCTTCTATGGCTTCGGCTTTAGTGGCGTGAGCGGTGTGTCCTTCTTGCCACAAGAATTCCGCAGTGCGAAGAAATAGACGGGTGCGCATCTCCCAGCGCACAACATTCGCCCATTGGTTGATGAGTATAGGCAAATCACGGTAAGACTGTATCCAGTTTTTGTAGGTGTTCCAAATAATTGCCTCTGAGGTAGGACGTACTATCAGCTCTTCTTCGAGTTTTGCTTCCGGGTCTACCATTAGTTTTCCTTTTTCATTAGGGTCGGCTTTAAGACGATAGTGGGTTACTACGGCACATTCTTTAGCAAAACCTTCAGCATTCTTTTCCTCTGCTTCAAAATAACTTTTGGGTACAAATAAAGGAAAATAAGCATTGGTGTGACCAGTTTCTTTAAACATACGGTCGAGTTCTGCTTGCATTTTTTCCCAAATAGCATAGCCGTAAGGTTTGATTACCATACAGCCACGCACGCCTGAACTTTCGGCTAAATCGGCTTTTACAACCAATTCGTTATACCATTTAGAATAGTCTTCACTGCGTGATGTTAAATTCTTGCTCATATATTTTTTAAACTCTTTTTATAGGTTTTTTGGCTTTTCTCCTTACCACTTTGGTAGGATTTTCAGTACCATTTTTAGGGTGTTTTTGTTTGTAGTAGTGTAGACAGCTTTCTATGTAAAAATCTCCTTGATTCCTGATAAGCCCTGCTACATTATCGTTAAACCATATCTCAGCTAAGTTAGCTTTTAGATATTTTGATATATCATTGCTGTTTCGTTTGAAATCTATGTTGATTTTACGCTCTTTTAAAAACTTTGAAAAGGCGTTGAGCATTTCTTTGGGCACTTTGTATCCCCCTATGAAATAAGACTTTTGAGGCTTATGGTTCTGAGAAGGGTGACTGTCTAAGTATTCAAACAAAAAGAAGTTCGTAAGTCCTGAGTTTAGCACTTCATTTACCATATAGGTTTCTGGTTTCATATCTACTGGTACATATACATCAGGGTAGATACCACCACCACCATACACTATTTTTCCTTTAGGAGTTGTAAACTTTAAAGAATCGGGGACTGTAGCATTATCTATTTGGAAACTTCTGCGCTGGTGACGCAAGTTGTAGGGCTTTTGTATAGAACGTCCAGTGGGAGTGTAGTAGCGAGCGGTAGTAAGACGTACTGCTGAACCATCAGGTAAAGGCATTTCGCTTTGTACTAATCCCTTGCCGAAAGTTCTACGTCCTACTATTACACCTCTATCGTTATCCTGTAAAGCTCCTGCTACAATCTCACTAGCTGAAGCGCTATTTTCATTGACAAGTACAAATATGGGTTTATTTTCGAATAACCCGCCAGCAGTAGAATAGGTTTCTTCTATTTCTTTGCGATTGTTTTTGGTAAATACAATCATCTTATCCTTTGCTAAGAACTCATCGGCTATCTGAATTCCTACATTGAGAAAACCACCAGAATTATTACGCAAATCTAGAATTAAACTGTTAATACCTTCTTTTTCCAAAGCTTTAAGTGCTGAGGCAAATTCGTCATTAGTAGTTTCGGCAAACCTATTCATACGTATATAGCCTAAAGTATCATTTACTTTGTAAAAACAATCAATGCTTTTAATGGGAATAAACTTTCGCTCAATACCTATCTTAAAAAGACTATCTTTACTTTTTCGGTAAATAGTTAAATCTACTTTTGACCCCATTTCTCCTTTGAGAATATTTTTGATTTTATCAGTATTTAAGTGTTTTTTAAACAAGGTATCTTTCCCTGCTATTAAAATACGATCGCCAAAGCGAATACCTTTGTGCATTGCATCACTTCCTTCAATAGGTTTGATTACGGCAATGGTATCTTTGTAAATATAAAAGCTAATACCCACACCTACGAACTTACCACTCATTGTTTCGGCTACCTCTTGGATATCACTTTTAGAGATATAAGTGGAGTGAGGATCTAACTTGCGCAAAATACTATTTATTGTGAGGTCTACAATACTATCGGTATTTACTTTATCTACATAGTCCTCTTCTATATAGTCGATAAGTCTGTTTAATTTCACTTTATAAGGGTTCTCTTGCATCGTATCTATATCAGTAATAGGCATAGGTACGGGTGGAGGAGGCTTGGGAATGTAGAAATTCGCAAGCTGTCTTCCTAAAACAAGCCCTAATGCTAAACTTAAGCCTATAAATATGGGGAGTATGTAGTGTTTGTTTTTCATCAAATAATTTTATTTGCCAAAAGCAGAAACTCCTTGTTTTATCCATTGGTAAAACTCATCGGGGTCATCGGTATCAAGGGTATATCCTATCGGGTCTACTAAGTTCTCTCCTTGGAGATTCATCAGCACGTAAAAGGGTTGTGTATTGGCTTTGTAATGGAGGGTTTGAAACTCACTCCATTTTTGTCCAATGGTTTTTATCATCTTGCCTTCTCTAATCTGTGAAGGTCTCACTTCGCTTTCGGGTAGCGGACGTTTATCGTCTACGTACAACGAAATTAATACCACCTCATTTCTAAGAGCATCGAGCACTTGGGGGTTAGGCCATACATTTTGTTCCATTTTACGGCAGTTTACACAAGACCAGCCAGTAAAGTCTAACAATACGGGTTTGTTCACTTGTTTGGCATAAGCTAATCCTTTTTCATAATCATCAAAAGTAACGATATTGTGAGGTTTGAACAAGTGCGCTCCTTCAGGAAGAGCACCTTCATCTACACTGGTACTACCTCCGTCAGCGGTATAGCCTACACCGTAAGGCGATTCGCTATAATGTTGCGGAGGAGGAAAAGCATTGATAAGGTTGAGTGGTGCCCCCCATAACCCCGGAATCATATAAACCGTAAAACTAAGAGTTAGTAAGCCTAATAGCAGGCGACCTACTGAAATACGGTCGGTGGCATCGTCGTGAGGCAAACGTATTTTTCCAAAAAGGTAGAGCGATAAGGCACCAAAAACTGCAATCCAAATAGCGATAAATACTTCTCGTTCTATCCAGTGGTATTGTAATACCAAATCAGCATTAGAAAGGAATTTGAATGCTAATGCCAATTCTAAAAATCCCAATACCACTTTCACGGTGTTCATCCAACCACCTGATTTAGGCAAGGAGTGTAACCAACCAGGGAAGGCTGCGAACAAGGCAAAAGGCAAGGCTATTGCCAATGAGAAGCCGAACATACCAATAATAGGAGCGATCCCCCCTTCGGAAGCAGCTTGTACTAACAAAGTACCTACAATAGGACCTGTGCACGAGAATGATACGATAGCTAACGCCAACGCCATAAAGAAGATGCCTATAAAACCACTGCGATCGGCTTGAGCATCTACTTTGGTACTCCACGAACTAGGCAAAGTAATTTCGAACGCTCCTAAGAATGAAATAGCGAACACTACCAAAATCAAGAAAAAGATGAGGTTGAACCAGAAATTACTTGCTAAAGCATTCAAAGCATCTGCACCAAAGATAGCAGTAATAGCTGAGCCTAACAATACGTAAATCACAATGATAGAAGTGCCATAGATCACAGCATTCTTCACACCTTTGGCTTTAGTTTTGCTCTGTTTGGTAAAATAACTCACCGTCATAGGAATCATTGGGAATACACAAGGAGTGAGCAAGGCAGCAAAGCCAGAAAGAAAAGATATAAAGAATATTGTCCACAGACCTTGACGTGAGATAGGGGTAGTATTAGGAGCTTTTGTTGTTGTAGTCTGACTTACGGTAGTTGTAGGAACTGTATTATTTCCGTCGGTATTATTACCAAAAGTAAACTGAGGAGTTGCCACTTTGCTTGCAACGGGAGCTCCCGAAAGGAAAAACTCTAAATCTACTGTATCAGGAGGTAAACAGTTACTATCGTCACAGCTCATAAACTCTACCGTTGCTTTTATAGAAGTTATAGGTTTTACTATTTTGATGCGTTGTTTGAAGACAGCTTGATTGTGAAAATAAGCAATTTCCATATCAAAAACCTTGTCGTGTTTTTGTATAGGTTTACTTTCTTCGGTCTTACCCATAAGCTCGAAGTTTGCGCTTTTTTCAAAGGCAAAGGAGGTAGGAATAGGTCCTTTAGGCGGAATGTTTTGTGCGTAGAGTTTCCAGCCTGCCTCAATGGAAGCTGTTGCTACCAAATAATATTCGTTATCGCTGATTTTTTCAACCGCTGTTTTCCATTTTACAGGGTTATGTATTTGAGCATTTGCTATTGCTACAAGTACTACGAATATCAGTGTTATTATTTTCTTCATTCGTTATTGAGTTTATGAGTGATAAATTTTAGAGTGCAAAATTACAACAAAATAATGATATGTACAATTTTTAATGATTAGAGAAATCATTAATCATTAATAAGTCTTGCCATATAGAAACCATCATACCCCGATTGATGGGCAAAAATCACTTCCTCAGCTTCTAAGCGATACTCTTTTCCTACTTCCGAAGCTAAAAACGTCTGTACTTGTTGATGATTCTCAGAAGGTAATATAGAACAAGTAGCATAGACAAGTTTGCCTCCTTTTTTTAGCAATTTACTGTACTGTTGTAAAATTTCTTGTTGAGTAGTGCGTATTTCGTCCAAGAATTCAGGTTGCAATTTCCATTTTGCATCTGGGTTACGGCGCAGTACGCCGAGTCCGCTACAAGGGGCATCAATGAGTACGCGGTCGAATGTGCCGTGCATACGTTTGAGCTGTTTGGGTTCTATGAGTTTAGTTTCTATGTTAAAAACCCCGTTACGGCGTGCCCTGCGTTTGAGCTCTTGCAATTTCTGCTCGTAGATATCCATCGCTATAATCTGACCTTTGTTTTGCATTAGGGTAGCGAGGTGTAAGGTTTTACCTCCTGCTCCAGCACAAGTGTCGATTACACGTTTCACCTTGTCGTCTATCTGCATAAAGGGTGCTACTTTTTGAGAGGAAGCATCTTGTACCTCAAACAGTCCATCGGCAAAAGCTTGGGTTTTAAAGATATTGCTGCGTTCTACTAACTGCAAAGCATCGGGGTAATCGCGCAAAGGATAAGTTTCTACTCCTTCTTGTCGCAAAAACTGTTGCAAGTGTTCCAAAGAAGTTTTAAGGGTATTCACTCGCAATACTACGGGAGCTAAACTGTTAAGGGCGTGCAATTCATCTGTCCACAACGTTTCTCCTAATTCTTGTGCTCCCAAAGTATCTAACCAGTCGGGTACAGATTCACGTAGTTTTCTCACCTTAGAGAGTTCGTCGAACTTGCCTTTAATACGACGTGCAGGAGTATCTTCAAAATAGTTTCCCCAATCGGGCAAAGCTATACTTTTGAGAGTCGCCCACACGGCAAACATACGGCGTAGGTTGTGCACTGTAAAGGGTTCGTACACTTCGGCAATCTCGGCATAAAGCCGTTTCCAACGGACAATGTCGTAAATGGTTTCGGCAATAAAAGCCCTATCGCGGGCGCCCCAACGCTTGTCTTTTTTCAGTTGTTTTTCTACTACCTTATCGGCGTATTGCCCTTCGTTAAAAATAAAGGTAAGTCCCTCTATTACGGCATCTACTAAGTTTCTGTGTAATTTCATTATACTAAAAATAAGACGGCGCATAGCACCGTCTCTTTTATTTTTTACTCACGTATCTATCTTCAAGCATTCGCTCGCTTTACTTTTTACCTAAAATAATTGTGCAGTAAAGGTAAACAAGAAGTTACCATAAGTTGATTTTATTTGAGCATTATCGGTAAGTATTGTTTCGTACATTTGGTATAGGTTTGTTTGTTTAGCGATGTCATAAGACGCATCTAAGCGGATACCTCCTAAAGTAACCCCTGCTCCAAACGAATAGCCGGTGAGGTCGCCTACTGTAGCCACCTTTTTGCGATATGGACTTTGCTCGTAACGATAACCTCCACGAAGGCTTATATAGTTAGTACTTGCTGGTTCATTCTTAAACATTTTGAAAGGAATACGGAATTCACCTCCTACGCGTAAGGTAGAAGTATCACCCAAATCATTTTGGATAATATTATTCTCACCTTCCATATTACTACTTCTAAACTTTAGATTGTTATAAGCTCTATAAGTATAATCTACACTTAGTATGGCTCTTTTCTTGATAATATAAGCTAAACTACCTGTCCACGCACTCGGAGTACGGAATTTATATTCACGTTCATACCAAATTTCATCTCCATAACGATTGATAAGCTCAACGTCTGAATCAAAAGTTCTAGTAGCAACACCTACAGTACCATACAACACTTGTCTGTACTCTTCTTTCATTCTATACCACGTAGGCGATTGATAGCTCATACCTAAACGCAAGTCATCTGTTATTTTTATAATAGCTCCTAACTGCAAAGAAAAACCATCTCCTGTGGTATTGATATATTGCTTATGGTTAGCATATCGCAAAAAAGGATTAGTGCCTTGAAAATTATCATCTTTTGCACTATAAAGAGCTTTTTCATTGATGTTATGAACATTCAAGTTTAATCCTAAGCCTATAAAGTCTCCCAACTGTGAAGCAAAATTAAAGTTATATTTATTCACATAACCTGAACGATCTATTCTATAAGTTTGTAACCGTTCTCTATTATCTCCACTAGGATTATAAGCAATGTTAGTCGTAGAAGTAGCAGTAGGAGTGATAAGTTGAGCCATCATTCCTAAATAAGCCATTTGTGCAGCATACCCTTCTGTTTTTCCTAATTTAGCATAAAATTCGCCCACATCTCGTTGGTTACCTTCTGTCCCTGTTATACGATCAGGACCTCCTGAAAAAGTGCCATAACTAAATGGATTTCCGTTATTACCTTTTGTAGCATAGTACAAAAAATAATTATCTAATCCTTTGTTATTGTAAGCAGAATATGAAAACTTATCATTATCAAATGTTTTTGCTAATTGATAATTAAATCCAAAACTCACTTTCTTAAAAGTAGCAGAAGCATCTGGTAAGAGAAACACAACTCCAAACTGATTCAGATTGAAGTCATTATTAGTCATTTTAGTATTTCTATTTAAAAAAGTAATCTCTCTTTTCTGATTGTTGTTATTTAAAGAAAATGAGATTTCAGAACTGCTAAATATAGAACTCGCCGCAGGATTGACATTGATAGCAGAAGGGTCGCCTCCCAAGGCTCCGAAAGCTCCACTCATCGCTTTAAAACGAGCTGTTCCTGTAAGCTCTTCTGTTGAGTAACGCAAGGCATCAGTATAATTCTGTGCTTGTACATTAGCTACGAAAAGAAAAGCTCCTAAAAGTAATATATGATTGATTTTTTTCATTTGTTAATATTTTTAATCACGATTAGAACTTCTGTATCCTCCTCCACTATTAGAGGAACTGCTACTGTTGTAGTTTCCTCCTGAATTACTATTGCTATAGTTAGAACTTCTGCCTGAATAGTTAGAATTGTTAGACTCATAAGCTCTTCTTAATTCATAGCCTGAAGGAGCTCTATTATAATCATTGTTATGTCCTTGATTTTGGTAATTAGGACAACTTGCGTCATTGCTATAATTATTACCTTGTGTTTGAGAACGATTGTAAGAGCCTCTATTGTAATCACTATAACGATTAGGGTCTCCTCTTCGTCCGTCGTCTCTTATGATAGCTCTTCCTCTGCTTCCGCCATAGTAATCTCTACCATATGAACGATTGGGCTCATAATAGTAATCTCTTGGGCGGTAATAGTCGTAATAATATCCATAGTATGGGTATCCGTAATATCCATAATAATAAGGATAACCATAGTAACCGTAGTAAGGATAGTAGCCTCCGTAGTAACCGCCCCAATAAGGGTCGTAGTAATTACCCCAGCCCCAGCCTAAGGAAAAGCTCCAGCCAGAGCGATAAGGGCGATAGTAAGGGTAGTCGTAATAGCTATAATAAGGATACCAAGCTCCGTAGCCCCAATAGTTATTCCAGCCGTAATAAGGATTTACCCAACCGTTATTATATACATTTACATTCACTCGTGAAGGGTTACTACCCCAACCTCCGTAAGAGGAGTTGCCTGTATAGGCATTGGAGCGATAGCTATTCACATCGGTAAAATGTGTAAAACTACTGTCAGTTTGTTGATATTGTTGTGCTTTCTCACTGAAAAAATCCTTATATTTATTAGGGGTATAACGGTTTTCAGGAGGATAGTCATAACGTTCAGGATAGCTTTCTCTCTCCACGTATCTTACCCTTTCGGGTACAGGGTCGTTATAGATACCATCGGCGTAGTAATAACCTACGCACGAGGTAAGTGCTAATGAGGCTACCAGACCTAAGGTGAGGTATCTCATCGTTTTTCTGAGGTTAAAATTCTTTTTCATCGTCAATCGTTTTTAGTTAATAGTGTGTAATTAATGGTTTGTGGTCAATGGTTTGTGCTTAATGAATGTAAATCAATTTCTGTGCCAAAATCTATTTACTTCTCACTCTTCACTTTTTACTTCTTTTAGTTGGGTACCCCAGAAGAGAACCTTTTCGCCAAAAGTTTCAGCAGACTGTTGTAGGAGTTTAGGAATAGTGTGCTCAATGAAATGCAATAACTGTGCGGGTGAAGTAGTTTCGTGATGAATGGCATAGTGTTTTTCAGGTACGTCCAATACTTTAAACACTCGTACTCTCTCTATGGCTTTATTAGTGTTTATAGTAGGTAAATAAACGTTTTGTAGCCATTCTTGCCACTGGGTGAATACCTCATCGCTTATCACCACTGTTAAATTATATACATACATTACCTATTTATTTTTTGCAAAGATAATAAATAATTCATAACTTTGCAACCAATTTATAAATAAATTAAAAACGTATGGCAAGTATTCGCAATTTAAAAAAGGACATTAACTACGTGTTGGGTGATATTATCGATGCAGTGTATTTCACAGGAAAGATGCAAACAGAGGAAGGTAAAGCTCTTGTAACCGAAATTCTCAACGATTTTGATACGCTTATCGATAAAGTAGCCGATAAAACAGTGGAAAACAGAGGCGCTCACCTCAAACAAGTGAGAAGAGACTTTGAACAAAAAGCAGGGGCTCTTATCGAGAAACTCAACGCATTATCGTAAGTTAGAAATATAGCTTAAACACTGAAAAAGTTTATTTGTAAGAGTATTGCAAAATACCCTTATGGGGTTGTTCGTGTCTGTTTTTGAGAAAGAGATACAGAAGATAAGTTTGGCAAAAAGTATGCAATAAGCCCCATCAAAGGCAAGAAAGAACATAGTTTATAAACGAAGTCAATACTGGTTATGTCTATCAATTTGCCTAATACTGCCGAAGCCAATCCGCCCATACCAAAAGCAAAACCGTAGAAAAAGCCTGAAATCATTCCTATTTTCTGGGGCAAAAGCTCTTGTGAATAGACTAAAATAGAGGCAAAAGCCGATGAGATGATAAACCCTATCAGCACGATGAGTACTGCCGTAGTGGTAGCATCGGCGTAAGGCAACCAAAGCGCAAAGGGGGCAGCCCCTAAGATTGAAAACCAAATAATAAATTTTCTTCCTACTTTATCACCTAAAAACCCTCCAACAAGTGAGCCCGCAGCTACCGCTCCTAAAAAGTAAAATAGGTATACTTGTGCCTCAGCATTACTAAATCCGAATTTTTTAATAGTATAAAACTGAAAATAATTGTTGATAGCTGCTGTATAGAAGTTCTTGGAGAATACTAACAACATCAATATAATCATAGAGTTGCGTATTTGTGCACGGGTGAGATTGGGCAACACTACAGGTTTTTTAGCTTTCTTTTTGAGCAATTTAAGCAGAATGCTACGCCATTTGCCTATGAGGAGCAGTATGAGCATTGCAAAGATAGAGAACCCTGCAAACCATATTAAATTGCCTTGATGACTTTCTTCTACAACTCGTCCGTCGATTATTTTTTTGCTGAACAATAGTAATATCACCAATAGAGGGGCTAAGGCTGTCCCAAAGTTACCACCCAACTGGAAGATAGCTTGTGCGAACGAGCGTCTGCCTCCTGAGGCTAAAAATGCTACTCTGGACGATTCGGGGTGGAATACCGATGAACCTACCCCTATGAATACCACCGAGCACAGTATAGCTGTATAGTTACTCGAAAGCGATAAACTCACGATTCCCATAGTAGTAAATGCCATTCCTAATACTTGTGAGTAGGGCTTAGGGTGCTTATCGGTATAATTGCCTACTAAGGGTTGCAATATAGAGGCTGATAGTTGGTAACAGAGTGTAATAACCCCTACTTGCGTCATTGTGAGAGCATATTTGCTTTGCAGAGCAGGATAAATAGACGGAATGACCCCTTGAATGAGGTCATTGAGTCCGTGTGCTAAGGCGATAAGCAGTAAAATGCGATATTGTGGTTTGTTTTCTTGATACATTTTAAGCGTAGAACAACTGTGTGAGTACCGAGTTAGAAAGGATAATCACTATACTTGTCCATACAAACGAAACGGTACTCGCTTTCCCAACGTCCAGTGCACCCCCTTTCATATAATAGCCGTGATAGGACGGGATAGTAGCCAAGAAGAAGGCAAATACTACCGTTTTGGTGAAAGCGTATATCATACTGTAAGGTTTGAAGTCGTATTGTACTCCCTGCACAAATTCGGCAGAGGTGGTATAACCACTCATCACCGCTGAAGCCCAGCCTCCTAATACTCCTAAGTACATACCTAAGGCGATGAGAAAAGGCATTAACATTAGGGCTACTATTTTTGGGAATACTAAATAATTCACTGAGTTTACTCCCATAATATCAAGAGCGTCAATCTGTTCGGTTACGCGCATCGTACCTATACTGGAAGTGATAAACGACCCTATTTTTCCTGCCAAGATGATAGCTGTAAAGGTGGGGGCAAACTCCAATACAATAGATTGGCGAGTGGCGAAACCTATGAGATATTTAGGAATAAAAGGGTTATCGATATTTAGGGCTGTTTGTACTGCTACTACCCCTCCCACAAAGAAAGAGATAAAAGTTACGATACCTATTGACCCAAATATTAAATCGTCTATCTCACGCAAGATAAGGTCTTTCATTATCGACCAGCGGGTACGTTTACGAAAAACATCATAAAGCATTATAAAATAGCCTCCTACGGCTGCAATGTGTTTCATACGTTGTTTAAAAAGCGTTTATTTAGTGTTTAAAATGTCGTATTCCTGTGAATACCATTCCCATTTGGTGCGCATCGCAATAATCGATGCTGGCTTGGTCTTTGATAGAACCCCCAGGTTGTATCACCGAACGGATACCTTCGTCGTGAGCGATTTCCACACAATCGGGGAAGGGGAAGAAAGCATCGCTTGCCATTACTGCATCGTTGAGGTCAAACTGAAATTCTTTAGCCTTTTCAATAGCTTGTTTAAGAGCATCTACACGACTGGTTTGTCCTGTACCACTTGCAATGAGCTGTTTATTCTTCGCCAATACAATGGTATTCGATTTGGTATTCTTACATATTTTAGAGGCAAAAAAGAGGTCTTCGAGCACTTCAGTTGAGGGTTTTACAGCGGTTACGTATTGTACATCTTCTATGTTATCGGTTTTTAGGTCTTTTTCTTGTACCAAATAGCCGTTGAGACACGAGCGCACACTTGTTGTAGGCATTTTGGCTTTCTTCTGTACTAAAATAATACGATTTTTCTTCTGTTCGAGTATTTTTAAGGCTTCATCGCTGTAAGAAGGTGCAATGATTACCTCAAAGAACAGCGAGTGAATGGTTTCGGCAGTAGCTGAATCTATCTTAGTATTAGAGATGAGAATGCCACCAAAAGCCGATACGGGGTCGCCTGCAAGAGCATCTTTATATGCTTCGTGGATAGTTTTGCGAGTTGCTACCCCACAAGCATTGTTGTGTTTCAGTATGGCAAAAGTAGGGTCGTCACCTACAAATTCAGCCATTAAGTTTACGGCGGCATCTACATCTAACAAATTGTTATAAGAGAGCTCTTTGCCGTGTAGTTTATCGAAAAGGGCATCGAAATTACCGTAAAATTCTCCTTTTTGATGAGGGTTTTCGCCGTAGCGTAGTACTTGTCCGTCGCACTCGCTAATTGCTAAGGTAGGAATTTCTTCTGTTTGATTAAAATAGTTGAAGATAGCGGTATCGTAGTGTGAGGATACTCGGAAAGCCTTAGTAGCAAAGGAGTGGCGCTCTTCCAAAGTAGAGCTACCGTGCTGTTCGTTTAAGATGTACAAAAGGTCAGCATATTGGTTTACCGATGCCACACAAAGTACATCTTTATAGTTTTTGGCAGCTGCACGAATAAGCGAAATACCTCCTATATCTATCTTTTCAATAATCTCTTGCTCGCTAGCTCCGCTGGTTACTGTTTTTTCGAAAGGATATAAGTCTACAATCACTATATCGATTTGAGGGATAGCGTATTGCTTCATTTCTTCAGTATCTTGTGCATTATCCTGACGGTTGAGAATACCTCCGAAGATTTTAGGGTGGAGCGTCTTGACACGTCCGCCGAAAATAGGGGGATAATCGGTAATAGATTCGACGGGAACTACCTCTACACCTAATTTTTTGATAAAATCTTCGGTACCTCCTGTGGAGTAAATAGTAATTCCTAAGGTTTTCATTCTGTGAATGATAGGCTCTAATCCTGTTTTGTCGAAAACAGATATTAAGGCAGATTTAGCTTGTTTTGCAGTGCTCATTTGGAAAAAAAGGTTTCATTTTAGGCTACAAAAATACTACTTTTTATCAATACCAAGCAAACAAAAGATTAAAAAAATGCTAATAATACCGGAAATTTAGGAAATGAGGAAATGAGGAAATGAGAAAATGAGATGCGAGCTTGAGTTAGAGGAATGAGGCTGTGCCTCAGAAATTAAACAAAAATAAAACAAAATCAAGGCTACGCCTTGTGAAATGGGAAGAGAGGTAGGTCGGAGTTTTTGGAGAATATTAAAGAGGTTCTGAACTTTCGGAAGATATCGGAGAAATTCGGAAGATGGTTAAGAGGGATTTTGATGAAAAAAGGGTGTAAGATGGGTGGGGTTAGCTTATAGGAAGCTTATAGGAAGCTTATACGAATCTTGGACGATTGGTATAGAAAGGGTGTGTAAAAAATTGATTAATAGCTTAATACAACAATGCTAAAAATGCCAAAAATGGGGTTTCGAGGCGAAAGAAAGAGAATCCTCACCCCGATCACATACTCTCCTATTCGGAGACTTCTCCCAAGGAGAGGGGGAATGTAGCGACGGAAAAAGTGAAGGTGATGTGGTGAAAACTTCTCGCTGGTTATCTTCAAAAAGGGGAGTGTGGTGACGAAGAAGTGGAGGAAAGAAAAAAATATTTCGTATTTAATTAAAAAAAATAATGTACATTTGCAAAAAAGAAATACAAGTATAACTGACCTATGTTTATTTATTTACAACTATTAAAAGAGAGTTTTAACTTCGCAATCAAATCGTTGCGAGACAATAAGCTCCGCACTTTCCTTTCGTTATTGGGTGTAACGGTGGGAATCTTCTCTATTATATCGGTATTAGCGGCGGTTGATTCACTGAATAGAAGTATTCAGGAGAGCCTTTCGGGGTTAGACAAGAATATGATAAACGTCTCTAAATTCTCTTTTGCTCCTACCGATGTGCCCCGCTGGCAACGCTTGAACTTTCCGCAAGTTAGCTATCAGGAATACGAATTTATGAAGCGTGAAATACCTAATACTGAAGCTGTGGTGTATGAATTGTTTGGGGTATTTTCGACGATAAAATACAATGGCAAAACGATTCCGTCGCCTACTATACAATCTACTTCGGCAGGAGTTGAACAAATAAGTGATATTAGGATAAAAAAAGGTAGGTTTTACAACGAAGCTGAAGCTAATGCCGGTACTGCGGTAGTTATATTAGGGCATAATCTGGCTGAACAGCTTTTTGGTGAGGAAGACCCTATGAATAAAGAGATACGCATTTTCGGTAGGAAACTTACTGTGATTGGTGTACTGAAAAAATACGGGGAACTAGGAGGAGGGCCTGATGAGAATGCTTATGTACCTGCCAATTTTATAAGGGGCTTTATGAATACAGGTCCACAAGGGCTACCCAGTGGGGTGGTGCTAAAACCTAAAAAAGGGGTGGATATGGCGGAGTATGAAGCTGTATTGCGCCAGAAATTCCGTGCTTATCGCGGACTTAAACCTGAGGATATAGATAACTTTTTCGTCAATAAAATATCGTCGTTTACTGATATGATAGACGAAACGATTAGTATGATGAACGTTGTGGGCTGGATTATAGGAGGCTTTTCAATCTTGGTAGGAGGCTTTGGTATTGCTAATATTATGTTTGTGAGTGTGAAAGAACGCACGAGCCTTATAGGCGTACAGAAGTCGTTAGGGGCTAAAAACCAATTTATCTTGTTTCAGTTTTTGTTTGAAGCGGTGCTTTTGGCTATCATCGGAGGACTTTTTGGGTTGTTCTTTGTGTGGTTACTTACCTTTATAATTCCGAGCAGTACTGATGGGTTTAACTTTGTGCTATCGTTTAAGAACGTAGCGATAGGCTTAGGAATCTCGTTTGTAGTAGGTTTGCTTTCGGGTATTATACCTGCATCGTCGGCTGCACGGCTCAATCCTGTGGAAGCGATTAGAACCGGACAGTAATGTAAAGTGATTTCAATATATTTAGTAAGAAAAGAAATTTTATAGGAAGAAAAAGAGAAATATAACTCTCTCATTTTCTACAAGTAAAAAAATAATTAACAATTCATCTTAAAATTTAACACTTTTTTTATCGAGTATGTCAAAAATATTTACTTATTTTGTAGCGAAGAAAGGTGAGAACCTTGCTTGAGAAACTGAGTTTACTAATCAACTAAATTTTTAACCTATGTCTATCAACGCCTTTATTATTTATCTTTCGATAGAGATGAAATATTCTGACCATACAGTTGAGGCTTATAAACACGACCTTAGGAGTTTTGAGAAGTTTATTAAGAATCTATATGAGGAAAAAGGGGAAGATTGCTGTTTGGAACAAGCTGACCAAGAAGATATAAAGAAATGGATTATACACCTATCGGATGAAACTATTTCATTTAGGAGTATCAATAGGAAGTTATCGGCTTTAAAGACTTATTACAATTTCTTGAAGAAGACGAAACAGATAGAAATAAGTCCGTTTGAGAAAGGTATATTTTTATTGAAAACGGAGAAGAAGCACAAGTTGCCTTTTTCGGAAGCTGAGATTGAAAAAGTGTTGTCCTTTTTTTCATCGAAGGACTCATTTGATGAAGTGAGGAATAGGGCAGTGATTGAGACGCTTTATGCTACGGGTATACGTCGCTCAGAGTTGTCTGGACTGAAAGTAAGCGATGTGGATTTTGAGCAAAAACAAATAAAAGTGCTTGGGAAAGGTGATAAAGAGCGGTATATACCTATTATTCCTGAGCTTGAAAACACTCTTAAAGAATATTTAGTTTTAAGAGAGGAGGTAAAGAATGAAAAAAGCCAGGATTATCTATTTTTAGTAAAGAATGGTAAAAAGATATATTCGACGCTGGTATACAGAATTATTAATTCGTATTTTAGTGTTGTAACAACAAAGAAAGATGTGAGTCCTCACGTATTGAGACACTCATTTGCGAGTCATTTGTTAGATAATGGAGCAGACCTTTATACTGTGAAGGAACTACTGGGGCATTCCAGCTTGGCTTCTACCCAAGTGTATACGAACACCAGCTTGGCTGAACTCAAAAAGCAGTATAAGAAAGCACACCCTCGGGCAAAAGGCAATAGCAATGAGGAAGAATAATTGAATTGTTAAACCTTAAATTTGTAAACATTATGAAAGTACACGTACACTCAGTTGATTTTACAGTCGACCAAAAATTAGTAGACTTTATTCAGAAAAAACTTGATAAGCTCGATAATTTTTACGATAGGATTATCGAAGCAGATGTGCATTTGAAGTTGGAAAATACCAATACCAAAGAAAATAAAATAGTAGAAGTGAAAGTACATATCCCAGGAGAAAGTCTTGTGGTAAAGAAACAGTTTAAGACTTTTGAAGAAGGGGTTGATAGTGCTATCACACCATTGGAAAGAATGTTATTAAGACACAAAGATAAGCACTAAAAACTTATGCAATAGAGAAGAGCAGAAGTTTTAAAGTTTGTTAAAAACTTTTTGAATACAAAAAAAAGTTATACCTTTGCCCCAGTTTTTGTATAATTATAAAATCAGAAAGTAATGAAAAGAAGCATTTTACTATTGGCTTCATTGGTTTTCTTTGGAGTCCAAGCACAACAGAATGACTATAACAAATGGTCTATTGATATAAATGGAGGGTTTAATAAACCTACCACTCCTTTTACAAGTGGGTATAGTACTAATACGCCTAATTTATGGAGCACAAATGCAGGTGTGCGCTATATGGCAAACAACAAGTTTGGGGTTCGCTTAGGCGGTGGTTACGACGTTTTTAAAAATGATGACGATACACCTAATTTTGAATCTAGACTTTGGAATGTAAACCTACAAGGGGTAGCAAACCTTGCGAGTGTTCTTAGCTTTGAAGAATGGACAAGTGACTTAGGATTACTATTGCACGCAGGTTTTGGATATTCACAGCTTAATAGTGATTATATTTCTAAACCCGACCAAATAGCATTTCTTACAGTAGGTCTTACTCCTCAGCTGAGGATTTCTAACCGTATAGCCTTTTTGCTTGATGCGTCAATGTACATCAATAGTAAGCAACAACTTACTTATGACACAAAATCAGCTAATGGACAACAAGGCTTCCAAGGAAACCACTTTACCCTTACTGCTGGTTTAAATATTGCTCTCGGTAAACACGGTAAACACGCCGATTGGGCAGCAGCTTCTAAAAAAGACGAATTAGAAGAAGTGGCTCAACGCGTAGCTAACCTTGAAAATAACGTTGCTGACTTGAAGAGCGAAGTGGCTAACAAGCAAAACAAAATGAACGATGCCAATGGCAACAACGTTCCTGATGAAATTGAAAGCTACTTAAACGATAATTACAAAGCAAAAGATAAAGTAGGTGAAAACGGAGAAGTAAAAGATGATGATGTAGCTGCTGACCTCATCAGAAAAGGTTATATCAATGCTTACTTTGATTTTAATTCATCTAAACCACAGATATCATCTTCTTGGGCTGTAGATTTTGTAGCTAAATATATGAAATCTAATCCTAATGCACACATTAATATTAATGGTTATGCTGATGAATTAGGAGGTACTCAGTACAACCAAACGTTATCACAAAAACGTGCTGATGCTGTGAAAGATTTGCTTGTGAAAGCAGGTATTGATGGCTCTCGTATTACTGCCGAAGGAAAAGGCGTAGATGCAAGTGTTGATAAGAACTCTTCAAGAGCACGTCAGTTAGCTCGTAAAACAACTTTTGAATTGAAATAGTAAGTATAATCAATTTAGAAAAATAATGACAAATGCCCCCAAAAGTGCTAACTTTTGGGGGCATTGCTTTTTATCAGAAGGATTATTTATTTTAACAAACAAAGAGAAGGCTATAGCATAAAAGGATATGCAACTCTACTTACAAAATCATTGCATTAAATTCTTCTTCACTAATCATCTTCACACCTAATTGCTCGGCTTTTTCTTTCTTACTTGGTCCCATATTATCGCCTACTATCACGTAATTAGTTTTAGAAGAGATAGATGACCCTACTTTACCTCCGTGTTGTTCAATAAGGGCTTTGAGTTCCTCCCGTGAATACAAGTGAAAGACCCCAGAAACCACAAAGGTAAGCCCTTTGAGGGTATCAGTTTGACCTTCGGTAGCTTGTTCATTAATTGAAAACTGCAAACCATAGCCTTTGAGCCTATCGATGAGTTGACGGTTGTAGTCATCAGCGAAGAAGTTTACTATACTGCTGGCTATTTGGTTCCCTATTTCATCTACTTCCACCAACTGTTCGATAGTGGCATTTTCTAGGGCTTCAATCGTTTTGTAGTGGCGTGCCAGCTTCTTGGCAACAGTCTCACCTACATACCTAATCCCCAAAGCAAAAAGCACGCGTTCAAAAGGTATTTCTTTTGATTTCTGAATACCTTTAACAATATTCTCAGCACTCTTTTGTGCCATACGCTCTAAGGGGAGCAATTTCTCTACGGTTACCTCGTAGAGGTCAGCATAAGTATGGATAATACCGGCACGGAAGAGTTGTTCTACTGTCTCTTCACCTAAGCCTTCTATATCCATTGCTTTGCGTGAGATAAAATGTTGAATCTTACCTGTAATCTGGGGCGGACAGCCATAAGCATTAGGACAGTAGTGTTGCGCTTCGCCTTCGTTGCGCACCAATTCGGTACCACATTCAGGACAATGGGTGATATATTTCACGGGCTGAGCATCTGCTTCGCGCTTATCTAAGTTCACGCCTACAATTTTAGGGATAATCTCCCCGCCTTTTTCTACATATACCGAGTCGCCTATGCGAATATCGAGCTTTTCAATCTGGTCAGCATTATGCAATGAAGCACGTTTTACTACCGTTCCCGCTAGTAACACGGGTTTGAGATTTGCCACCGGAGTAATAGCTCCTGTACGTCCCACTTGGTAGGAAATACTCTCTAAAACAGTGTCTACTTGTTCTGCTTTGAACTTGTAAGCCATTGCCCAACGCGGCGATTTTGAAGTATACCCCAACTCTTCTTGCTGGGCAATACTATCTACCTTTACCACTACTCCATCAGTTTCATAAGGCAAAGTGTGGCGTTTGGTATCCCATTCGTTGATAAAGTCCATTACTTCGGCAGTAGAATGGCACAATTTGGAAATATTAGGTACTTTAAAGCCCCATTCGCGCGCTTTTTCTAAACTCTCAAACTGACTCTTTATACCTGTGTTCCCTACCAAAAAGTACAACAAGCAATCTAAACCTCGTTTAGCAACCTCGGCAGTATCTTGCAATTTGAGACTACCGCTGGCGGTGTTACGAGGGTTCATAAAAGGGTCTTCGCCAGCTGCTGTACGTTCCTTATTAAGGCTTTCAAAGGCTTTTTTAGGCATTACTATCTCCCCGCGAATGTAAAAACGTTCAGGATAATCGCCTTTTAGTTGCAAGGGTACTGAACGAATCGTACGCACATTGGCGGTAATATCGTCACCTTGAATACCATCACCACGAGTAGTAGCTTGTTTAAGCTTGCCATTTTCGTACAACAAATCTATAGAAGCACCGTCGTATTTCAGTTCGCAAGTAAAGTTAATTTGGTCACTGCCCAACGTCTTGATAATACGCTGTTCCCATTCCTCTAAGTCTTCCTTAGAATAAGAGTTATCTAACGAGTACATACGGTATTCGTGTATTACGGTTGGAAAACTTTTAGTAACAGAACCTCCCACGCGTACAGTAGGCGAATTCTCATCGTAAAACTCTGGGTATGCTTGCTCTAAGGCTTGTAGTTCTTTAAGCTTTTGGTCGAACTCATAATCCGAAATCGTAGGATTGTCCAGCACATAGTAGTTATAATTGTGCTCATTGAGTTCCTCCCGAAGTTGTTGTATCTTTTCTTTCATAATTTTCTTTGTTACCTTTTACCTCTTACCTTTTACCTTTTACCTTAAGACCCTATCCGGCTCTTTGTTCTTCTCCCATTTTAGGTCTGAAAGCATTGAGGCTTTGATGCCGATAAAGAAATACCACGAACTGCGATAACCGAACGGAGTGAACTGAAAACTCATACGGAAACTGCTCAAATCGCGCTCAAAACGTAATTGGGTATAGGTGAATCCTTGGTTTACAAAGTCATAACCGCTCGAAACTCCTACCTGCCATTTGGGCGTGAGCGATACGTTACCTGAGAACATTAGCGAGTTGTTGGATATCTTATTTTCGCGTGCCTGATTGCTATAAGTAAGCGAATGTGCTAAGGTTATGTCCCAAGGGATAACTGCCTTGTAAAAGGTCTTCTTCTCATCTTTATCCTCGCCTTCTTTGCGGTTTTTATCCATATCCTGCACTTCGCTTAGTGGTTTCGACGACCCAAAGAGGTCATCAGTACGTCCTCCCGCTACGTTACCCGTCTGTTTGTCTTTATTCTTGTCTTTTTTATCTTTGTTCGAGAATGAATAGTTGGTAGAAATATTGGCGTTAGTAAGCCTAAAAAGACTACCGCCGTTGTCTATATTCCATTTCTCCATTTGTCGTCCGTTGTTGTCTATTGCATAAGGGTTGAGTGTCGCCCCAAAGTTCACCCCGAGCTTCCCGTTGAAGAACGAAGTACCCCCCGTAATGTTCAGCGGACTAAATTGCTTGGTAATCACGTTGTAGTTAGAACTGAAATTGAGACTATTCAAGAGCATTACCTTTTTCGGCTCAGCATCAGTGCTATCTTTTTGTTTCACTTTGGCTTCAAAGGTGTTTGCCAATGAGAACCCTATCGATTGCGACTCACCCAAACTTGGCGTACCGTAGATACCACCCTCAAAACGAGTGTATTGTGAGCGGTTGCCATAAGCGTCCGAAATGTAATAATCGTAATACTGGTCAAAAGAAGGATTATAACCATAACTCACCGAGGGTCGCATCACGTGGCGAATAGCTTGTATTTTAGCATTCTTGCCAAAACGGAAAGTACCGTAAATAGTCGTACCGAGACTCGCCCCGAGGTTGTACGTCATAAAACGGTCAAAACCACTGAGGGTGTCAATGCCTACCTTGCCCGTATTGCTATTGAAGTCCTTACGGCGAATTGTCCTAAATTGCCACGTCTCGTTTACTGATGAGTTCAACCCTAAGGTAACGTATTTAAATAGCTTAGCAGTTGTACTCACCGGTATAGAGTGTCGCACCCCGTTTCTCGCCTCGTCAAACATCTTTTTAGTAAAGAACAAACTGTCATAGGTCGAAAAACGGTTATCAGCTTGCATACTGTACTGAAAATTCAAACTCTTGATAAGTCCTTTCTTCGTTTGTCCTTCACGAGCAAAAGGGTAAATGCGCTCCATACTCGCACGCATCGAGGGAAGTGTCATATCAATACTTTTGGTATTTGTATTTTGTGAATGCGATGCCGATAGCGATAAGTTAATCGAAGGATACGCTGGGAACGTCTTGGAGTACGAGATAGACGACATCATCGTGTTGTTCAAAAAGTTCGACGTGTTCGCTTGATTGTAGGATTCTTGGTAATATCTACTGTTGCTCGATAGGTTCACCGAAGCCGAAAAGTTAGAATTAGGGTTGGCTTTACCGTCTTTGGAATGCGACCACTGGATATTGTACATACGGCTACCTGAATAGTCAGGTAAGCCCTTCATACTGTATATGTTATTCTCAAATGAAAGATTGAAGTTCCCTGAATACTTGTAGCGCTTCACATAAGCCGATTGTGCCCTAAGTCCATAGCTACCATTGGTATAATAGTCACCCGTAAGCGAAAGGTCAAAATTGTCGCTAATTACAAAGTAATAACCTATGTTCTGTAAGAAATAACCACGGTTATTCACCTCACCAAAGGTAGGGAAGATAAGCCCCGAAGTGCGTCCCGATACCATAGGGTAATAAGCAAACGGAATAGCCAAAGGCGTAGGAATATCCACGATATACATATTGCTAAACCCTGCAATAACCTTCTTTTTAGGCACGAACTTCGCTTTGCGCACTCTGATGTAATAATCAGGGTCGTCGAGGTCTTCGGCAGTAGTAATAATCGCGTTTCTCATAAAGTAAGTAGAGTCATTTTCTTTCTTAATGATTTCGCCTTTTATGTTGTTTTCGTCCTGCTTGGTATAAGCATTGCGGATAATCGCCTTCTGGTTGCGGTAATTAAAACGTATCGAATCGGGCTCTATTACATCACTACCTTGCTTAAATACAGGGTGTTGGGTATATTCTCCCACGCTGTCTTTTAGGCGTCCGGCATACACTTCGCCTTTCTCATAGTTAATCACGTCTATTCCCGCAGTGATGTCAATATCAGTATATTGCACATTAGTTTCGTTGTACAAAATGATTTCGTTCTTCACCTTGTTGAACACAATACTGTCCTTAGCCTTGTATTTCACGATGTCTTCCAAGGCATTCTTAGGTTTTTTAATCGTATCGTTTTTAAGGGAATCTTTAGCTTTTTCCGAAGGTTTCTTAGGCTTAATACGTCGCCCACGGCGGTCGTTTTTAGGCTCTACTGTATCTTTTTTGATAGTATCGCGCACTGCCCACGGAGTTGTATAGTGAAAACCACCCGACTTAAAGGCGAATGATTCCGCATACCAAAGACAGGAGCTTACCACTAATAAGCTGATAATGAAAGTGAGTTGACGTTTATAATGTAACAAAGTTCTTTCTGTATAGTTTTATTGAGGGGTCAAAAATACAACTTTTTTTTGAATTAACTGCTATCTACGAAAAAATCAACTCCCAAAACACAAGATTTTACAAACAATAGCCCTTCATTATAACCTTGCCACACTCACCCTTTTTTCTTTGTATCGTTACCCCGGAGATGCTTGGAAAGTCTCAAAATCGCTTTTGCATCGCAAACTTTTCCAAAATTTAGAATTTTAGTAAAGTTGAAATCTCCTCCACATTCCCTTCATCTTTGCCGTCACTACACTCCACCTTTTCCATCATACTCCCCCCTATTGCCTATGCCCTAAGACCCCACACCACCCCATTCTCTCATTTCCAAATTTGCTAATTCTCTAATTATCCCTTCTCCTTTCCGTCACTACATTCCCCCTCTCCTTGGGAGAAGTCTCCGAATAGGAGAGTATGTGATCGGGGTGAGGATTCTTTTTCTTTCGCCTCGAAACCCCATTTTTGGCATTTTTGGCATTGTTGTATTAAGCTATTAATCAATTTTTTACACACCCTTTCTATAACAATCGTCCAAGATTCGTATAAGCTTCCTATAAGCTCTCTATAAGCTACCCCCACCCATCTTACACCCTTTTTTCATCAAAATCCCTCTTAACCATCTTCCGAATCTCTCCGATATCTTCCGAAAGTTCAGAACCTCTTTAAGATTCTCCAAAAACTCCGACCAACCTCTCTCCCCTTTTCACAAGGCGCAGCCTTGATTTTGTTTAATATTTGTTTAATTTCTGAGGCACAGCCTCATTCCTCTAACTCAAGCTCGCACCTCATTTCCTCATTTTCTCATTTTCTAATTCTCTCATTTTCTCATTTTTTCATTTCTTGGTATTAAAAAATTATTTCTTATCTTTGCATTGCATTTACATCTACATTTGAGAAAGGAAAAACGATGATAACGCTCAAAAATATCAAAGCATTTATTAAAAAATCACTTGTGTTCAAGGTTTTAGCCTTTGCTATAGCCTTAGTACTCATCTTGCAAGTATTTCCCGAAAAAGCGAAATTTAAATACGAATTTCGCAAAGGAGAGCTTTGGCAACACGAAAACCTATATGCCCCTTTTGATTTTCCCTTAAAGAAAACAGAAGAGCAAATAAAAGCCGAAAAACAACAAATAACCAACCAATCTACGGTGTATTACAAGCAAGATACTACCGCTTTTGTGAGTGCTAAGCAAAAGTTTGAACAGAAAAAGTACGCTTATTTCAAACATCTACCCGACGATAAACGAGAACTCTTGCTTAAAAAAGCTGAGGCTTTTTTAGCGGAAAGCTATCGCAATGGAGTGATGCTCAATCAGCCTGCGTTTAGCCCTTCTGAAATCTTCATTATCAAGCATAACAATCAAATAGTAGAGGTGCCTGCCGAACATGTGTTATATCTTCAACAGTTGGCAACAGCTATTAAAAACTATTTCGATACCGCCCCTTATAATGAGTATCACAAAAATTACTACGACCTTTTCTTTGAAATCCTTACTCCTAACCTCGTAATCGACCAAAATTTCACTCAAAAAGCGCTTACTCAAAACCTTAAAGAGATAGTCTATACGCGCGGTTGGGTAAATAAAGGGAAACTCATCATTGCCAAAGGTGAATTGGTAGAGGGCGAAAAACTGAATACTTTGTTGTCGCTCAGAGACGAGTACGAAACCCAAACGTGGAGTCAGAACAACTATAATTGGTCGCTTTTAGGTTATTACACGTTAGTAGCTATGGTATTGCTACTGATGGCGTTGTACTTAAAAATATACGAAAAGAAATTATATAAAAGCAACCTTAAATTGAGTGTTATTTTACTCAATATGCTCAGTATGATTCTTTTCGTAGGGCTCATTTCAAGGTATTTCCCCGATTATATCTATATTGTCCCCGTAGGAATGATGGTGCTCATTCTCAAGTCGTTTTTCGATTTGCGTACCGTCCTCTTTGTGTATATCAGCACCATACTCATCACAGGCTTTATTGTGCCCAATAGCTTCCAGTTTGTATTCATACAGATTGTGGCTGCTATGGCTATCATTCTCACTCCTAGGGGAATGCACTACCGATTGAGTAGTTTTGTATCAGCAGGACTCATCACGGCTGCCTATTTAATTATTTATATCGCTTTCCACACCATTACCGAAGGAACACTCAAAGGGCTCGATATCTCTCTACTTACCCTCTTTATCCTCAATGGTATTGGTATTCTCTTTTCGCAACCCTTTACGTATATCTACGAACGTACTTTTGGCTTAGTTTCCGATGTCTCTCTCTTAGAACTCTCCGATACGAATACCAAGCTCTTGCGTCAGCTTTCCGAAAAAGCTCCAGGTACCTTCCAGCACTCTATGCAAGTGGCTAATCTTGCCGAAGCTGCTGCTGCCGAGATTGGAGCTAATACCCTCTTGGTACGTGTAGGCGCACTCTATCACGACATCGGTAAGATGGAAAACCCTATTTACTTTACCGAAAACCAAAAAACAAGCCTCAACCCTCACGACCAGCTCACTCCTGAACAAAGCGCTAAGGTGATTATCAAGCACGTAGCCGATGGAGTAGAACTCGCTCATAAAAACAAACTGCCCAAACGCATTATCGATTTTATTAAAACCCATCACGGGCGTAGTCTTACTTATTATTTCTATCGCAAAGCCTTAGACTTAAATCCCGAAGGTACTAAGGAAGAAGATTTCCGTTATCCAGGTCCTATTCCTTTCTCCAAAGAAACCGCTATTCTTATGATGGCTGATTCGGTTGAAGCAGCTACTAAGAGCCTCAAAAATCCTACCTTCGAAGCTCTCAATGAGTTTGTAGACCGTATTATCAAAAAACAGTTAGACGATAATCAGTTTGCCAATTCCGATATATCTTTCAAAGAAATCGAAGCTATCAAACGCATATTTAAAAGCAAACTTACTAATATCTATCACGTACGCATCGAATACCCTGAATAACCCAATGAAGATAATAAAACTATCATCGGTGCTTGGCACTTGTATCTTACTTTTTTTTACGTGGGTAATCTACGGGCAAAACCCTACGGAATACTATTTTAAACGTATTTCCATTGAACACGGTCTCTCTCAATCGGGCGTTACCGCTATTGTACGTGACCATAAGGGAATTTTGTGGATAGGTACTCGCCAGGGTATCAATAGGGTAGACCGTAATCATATCAAAAGGTATACTGAGTCTTACATCTATCATCTTTATGAAGATACCCAGCATAACCTTTGGGCTGTAACCGATAAAGGCGTATGGCAATACGACCCAAATAAAGATACTTTTACCTCTAAAATCCAGCAACAACTCTTCTCTATTTGTGCTACTGAACAAGGGGTTTACTTTGGTGGATATAGTGCTATCTACCAGTATAACTACAAAACTAAAAATATAGGGCGTTTGCCTTTGAGGAAAGAACCTAAAACAAAAGATAAAGAATGCCTCATTACCTATCTATGCCCTGTTGATAATACAACCTTTCTTGTAGGTACTGAAAACGATGGTATTTATAAGTATTCTCTTACCTCAGAACTGTTGAGTTTGTTTATTGAAAATACAAGCCCGCTGAGTTCTTTGTATTATGATGCACAACGCAAAGAAGTGTATTATTCTATTTTTCAAAAAGGGCTTTTTCGTGCTACCCTTGCAGGTGAATTGCGCTCACATTACGATACTCACAATACTCTTTTGTCCAATGATATTATCTTAGATATCAAGCCTTATAAAGGCAATATATGGTTAGCCACCGATGGGGGAGGAGTATCGGTTTTTAGTCCTGAGAAGAACACTTTTTACAATATTCAGCATAGTGCCGGTAATATACATTCCTTGCCGGTCAATTCCATTACAGTGCTTTATGAAGATCCTAATCATAACCTTTGGGCAGGTACAGTGCGCGATGGTGTTTTTCTCTTTAAAGAAACCTATATCAAGACTTATACTGATAGTGCGTTAGGAAGTAGCAATGGGTTAAGTGAACGCGCTGTAATAAGTTTGTTCGAAGCTCCCAATGGTATCATATGGATAGGCACCGATGGAGGAGGCATCAATGCTTTTAACCCCAAAACAGAACAATTTGTACATCATACCAATACGTATAACGATAAGGTCTCTTCTATAACCTACTTTTCACCTAATGAGTTGTTAGTCTCTCTTTATGGCAAAGGTCTTTTCATATATAATATTCTGAGTCGTTCCTACACTCCTTTCTTGCTCATCGATGAAGCTACTGACCAGCAAGAGTGTCACGCAGGCTTTACTCCCTTTGTATATCACATTGATAAAGATAAAATACTTATTACAGCTAAAAACACCTATCTGTATAATCTTCAAAACAAAGAGTTTAATAAAATTTCTTTTGCCGAAGGACTTACTCCTAAAAATGCCCTACAACTCAAAGCACAACAAGGTGATACTTTATTTCTCTCCAAAGGAAATGTACTCTACCAAATGAAGTTATCGGAAGCTAAGATAACACGTTATCTAACTCTTAATGAGGGGTATACTATTAGTGCAGTATGCAATGATAAAGCTCATCACACCCTGTGGATTGCTACTTCCAACGGGTTATTTAGCTATGCGATACCACAAAAGAAGCTCAGTGCCGTAGGAACCGATAATATGTTCCACCAAATTAGCTATATGCAACTCGATACTGAACAGCGTTTGTGGATTAATGCTTCCAATGTGCTATTTTCTTATCATATTCCCGATAAGAAGATAATGATTTGGGACGATTCTGATGGTTTTCTCCACAACGATGTGCTTACAGGCTATGTACAGTTGTTGCCTTCCCCTTACATCTATATGGGAGGAGTGGGTGGTTTTGTGAAGATAAATAAGAATATTCACACCGAAGAGAGTAGTACTCCTTTACTCTTTTTGCAAAATATAGAATTGAACGGCAAAATATACACCGCCGAAAACTTTCCTAAAGAGGTACCCCCTTATTTCAAAACCTTAAAACTAAATGTAGGATTGAATGAAAAAGATATGTTTAGGCGCATACTCTTCCGTTTTAAGATTAAAAATAACGCCCAAACTTCGGTGATTGAAACTTATGACAATAGTTTAGATATCTCTTTGCTTTCAGTAGGAAAATACCAAGTAGAAGTCGCTTGTATGACTAAAAATGGCTATTGGACGAAAGATACCTCATTGCTCAACTTCGAAGTGCTTCCTGTGTGGTATCAGCGCACTTCTTTTTTGGTAGGAATTTCTTTGCTTTTGTTGGCTATTATTGCAGGTGTAATGTGGGGTTATCTGCGTCGTAAAAAACAACAACTCAAATGGCAAATAGCTTTGCATCAGCAGGAACTCAATGAAGATAAAATACAATTCCTCACCAATGTAAGTCACGAATTGCGCACGCCTCTTACCCTCATTTATGCACCGTTAAAGCGTCTGCTTAATCATACCGAGAGTAGTAAACTCACGCGTTCACAGAAAACTCAGTTAGAGAGTGCTTTCCGTCAAGCTACTACTATGAAGAATATTATCAATTGGGTATTAGACTATAACCGTAATACTTCGTTAGAAAATACACTCACCAAAGCCTATACTGATTTGAATCACCTTATCACCGATAGTGCTAAAGATTTTGAACAAGAATTTGAAACAAAGCATATAAGTTTAGAACTACATCTCGATAAAAATTTACCCCCTGTAGAGTTAGATAGTGCCAAAATAAGGGTAGTCCTTTCTAACTTACTAATGAATGCAGTAAAGTTTAGTAATGAGTATTCTACTATACACATTCGCAGTAGTTATAACGAACAAAAAGTGCGTTTTCAAGTAGAAAATACCGGTATAGGATTGCATAATATTGATATGGATAAGCTCTTTACTCGCTTTGAACAAGGAAAACACAACCAGCGAGGTAGTGGTATAGGGTTGGCTTATTGTAAAGAATTAGTAGAGAAACATCTCGGTACTATTGGGGCTTATCAAGATGAAGAAGAGCAAACAGTTTTTTATGTAGAATTACCTTACTCTCATAGCACTGAGGGCGTCCTTCACAAGTTTGAAGGTGAAGAAGAACAAACTGAAGCCCCAGAGAAGATAGCAGTAACTATGGATACCTCTATGTATTCTGTACTCTTGGTAGATGATAATCCTGATTTTTTAAATTATCTTTATGATGAACTTCGTCCGTTGTTTAAAAGCGTTTTAAAAGCAGTAAATGGTGAGGAGGCTTTGTTGTTATTAAAAACGCATCAGCCCGATATTATCATTAGCGATGTGATGATGCCTGTAATGAATGGTTATCAGTTGTGTAAAGAGGTGAAAGAGCATTTACAAATCAGTCATATTCCCGTAATATTACTCACGGCTAAAAGTGATACCGAAAGTCAAAAGATAGGCTATAAATTAGGTGCCGATGCTTATCTCTCTAAACCTTTTGATATAGACCTTTTGCTTTCAGTAATAAGTAATTTGTTCAAACAAAAAGAGCTCATCAAGCAACGTTATGAAAAAGAACTATTGATTCCTTCACCTGCACTTACTACTATCAGCAATGCTGACGAAGTGTTTATGATAAAACTTAATGAAATCATCAAAAAGCACTATAGTAATATTGACTTAGATGTAACAAAGATTTCTGAAGCAATGGCAATGAGTCGTGCTTCGGTGTATAATAAAATGAAACAAATTACAGGTATTGGTATCAGTGAATATATCAATAAGTATCGCATAGAAGTAGCTTGTCAGCTCTTAAAACAAACAGAAAAATCAGTTACTGATATAGCTTTTGAAGTAGGATTTAACTCTTCTAAGTATTTTAGTACAGTTTTTAAACAAGCTACTAAAATAACGCCACGTGATTATAGAGAAGGTATGAAGTGATAAAGAAAAACAAAAAAGAGAGGCTACCTCAAAATTTTTTGAGGTAGCCTCTCTAAATATGTAATACTATGAGTTTCTATTTCCAATCTTTTTTCTTAGAGGTCTTACCAATACCTGGGTTAAAGCTATTGGTAGGGTCAAGAGAGTTGTAAAAGTTCTTAAGGTCGTCGTTAGCGTGATATAAATGCCCTACATTGTGTTCTGCAGGATATTGTGCGCCACGAGTGTCTAATATTTTGAGCATCTCTTCTTCTATTTCCTCACAGTTGTAACCTTTCTTAATCACGTAATCTTGATGGAATACGTGGCACATAAAGTGACCATAGTACAATTTGTAAAGTATCTTAGCGTCGAGTTCAGGAGGAAGCTTTTCAAACCAATCTTCATCATTGCGACGCAAAGCGATGTCTAAAGCGACGATATCTTCTACCTCATCTTCGTGTACGGAACGATAGCGAATAGCTGCTGAAGCCACAGCAAAGCGCAAGAGCATTGCTGCTTGTGCAAGTTTGGCATCACACTCTATATAAGCTCCTTTAGTGCTATCGGCAAATTCTTTTTGCAAATAAGCTCTAGCTTCGTCTACCCCTTTGCCTCCCATTTTTAAAATGAGATGGTGCTCGTATTGGTTGCGGTAATCCCACAATATTTTGGGGAGGTGTTGAGGCATTAGTTTAGAGGTGAATTGCAAGAATTTTTCACTGAAATGGTTGGGCATAAAAGGTAGTTTTTTGGCTACGCGGTCGCCCCACGCTTTGAGAGAAAAGAGCTTGGGTAAGTATTCAGTACCTACATTTTTGATATACCAAAAAGTATCTTTACCGTATTTAGCAGCGATATCAAAGGCGGTACGGTGAATATACTCGCCAGAGATAGGAATTTCTTCGAAAGTACCGAGCATATCACGGCGCAATTTGGTAAGTACCGCTGTGTTGTTAGTACCTATATAGAATACAGCTGTTTTTTTCTCGGCAGGGAAAGTATCCACGCGTACGGCAAAAACTCCTAAACGACCTGCACTACCTGAGGCTTCGTATAAGCGAGCTGGGTCGGCATTAAAGCGAGCAGGCGTATTGGCATTAATCTCACGTACGTGGTTACAATAGTCGTGATCGTGTCCTTTCTTATCAGAAGTGTGAATATCCTTTGCTTGGTATCTACCCTCTTGCAGATTGGTAAGTATTTCCTTAGGAGAGCTTCCTAAATCAATACCTAAGTGATTAATGAGTTCTAATTTACCGTTGGCATTGCGTTGGGCATAAAGTGCCATTTCGGTATAAGCAGGACCACGTTGTACTAAAGAACCGCCAGAGTTGTTACACACGCCTCCAATAACTGAAGCCCCAATGCAAGAGGATCCTATTACTGAATGAGGTTCGCGGTTATGGGGTTTTAACTCTTGTTCCAAGTGGTTGAGTGTTGCTCCTGTAAGACATATAGCTTGCTTAGCATCAAGTATAAGCTGAATGTTGTCATTACGCATCGTGTTGATGATTACTACATCGCGGTCGTAATCGTTACCAAAAGGATTAGATCCTCCCGTGATACCTGTATTGGCAGCTTGTGAAATTACAATCACATCAGCTGCTACACAAGCTTCGAGTACTTGCCATTGTTCCCACAAAGTAGCGGGACGCACCACGGCAATTGCATTTCCGGTACCAAAACGATACCCAGTGCGGTAACGTTCAGTTTTTGAAGGGTCGGTAATAACGTACTTTGCACCAACAATGTGGCGCAAGGTTTCTAATAGATTTTGTGTGGTCATTATTTCTTGGATTTATAGTTGAGTGTCAAGCCAAATTGGGGCTGTGTGAGGAAATCGTGTTGAATGAAAGGTTCCACTGTGAGGCGTTCATCTACATTGAATTGTTTGAGATGTGCATCGACATTTGCCTCGATGATATTCAGGGCATATAAGCCTATCCCTATAAGAATAGAAAGCTCTTTATTACGACGATAGAACTGTATGCCTCGTCTTAATCCATCGGTACTGAGACGAGGTTGTCCATCAGGGCGATTGCCATAGAACTCATCATCGGTAAATCCTTGTTGACGACGTTTGTAGGCAGTGAGGTAACGATCGTATTCCTTAGAGTTTTGTATGTAGAAGTATATTGGGGTACCGATAGCAATATACACCAAAGGTACTTTCCAATAGCTCTTGTTGTATATCTGACCTAAACCAGGGATAACCGCTGAATAGAAAGCGGCTTTAGCAGGCGAAAGAGGGTCGGTATTCCAAGGGACTTTTTTCATATTGTCTTGCATAACAGCTATCTGCACAGAGTCTGAGGGTGTTTTTACCACTTCCTCTGTATCGTCTTGTGCATACGAAATACCCACTCCCATAAGTAGGGCTATTATCAAAACAATCTTTCTACTCATCCTTTTTGTGTAATAAACTTTGAATACGTTTGAAATCTTCCTCTGAACTAAAAGGAATGGTAAGGCTACCTTTGCCGTTCTTGCTCATCTTTACAGTAACTTTAGTACCAAAAAAATGATTAAAACTACTCATATTTTCTTTGATATAAGTAGGTACTTCAGTTTTACTATTGCTTTTAGGGATTTGAATACTTACCACATTAGGTGTTTCGGAGTTTTGCAAGCGGCGCACTAACTCTTCGGTATCACGCACTGATAGGTTATCGGAAATGATACGCTGGTATACTTCTGCTTGTTGTTCAGGGTTTTCTATGGCGATTATTGCACGACCGTGCCCCATAGAAATGAATCCGTCGCGTATGCCTGTTTGAATAATAGGAGCGAGTTTGAGCAAACGCAAATAGTTTGTAATGGTAGAACGTTTCTTGCCTACGCGCTTGCTCATTTGGTCTTGAGTGAGATTCACCTGCTCGATGAGCTGTTGGTAAGAAAGAGCAATCTCTATGGGGTCTAAATCTTGACGCTGAATATTCTCTACCAAAGCCATTGTGAGTGACTCGTTGTCATCAGCAATGCGAATATAGGCAGGAATGGTTTTTAGTCCAGCTAATTTAGAAGCTCTGAAACGGCGTTCGCCCGAAATGAGCTGATATTTGTTTTCTCCGTCGAGTTTGCGTACGGTGATAGGTTGCACTACCCCTAATTCCTCAATAGAGGAAGCGAGCCCTTGTAGCTCTTCTTCATTAAAAGAAGTACGAGGCTGGAAAGGGTTCGTTTCTATTAGGTTGAGTTCAAGTTCTATGATATTTCCTACAATCTTATCGGCATTTTTATCTTTGATAGAATTAATAGCCACTTCGGGGCTATTGCCAAAAATAGCTGAAATACCTCTCCCCAAGGCAGGTTTTTTAGCAGGTTTTGTCATTATACTGTTTTGTTTTTATCTATAATCTCTTGAGCTAAGTTGATGTGATTGGTAGCTCCTTTGCTGGTAGCATCGTAGTTGATGATAGTTTCACCAAAACTAGGTGCTTCACTAAGGCGCACATTACGCTGGATAATGGTTTTGAATACCATATCGCTGAAGTGTTTTTGTACCTCTTCCACCACTTGGTTAGACAAACGTAAGCGCGCATCGTACATAGTGAGTAGTAAGCCTTCGATATCTAAATTGGGATTGAAGGTTTTTTGTACACTTTTAATAGTATTGAGAAGTTTACCCAACCCTTCCAAAGCGAAATACTCACACTGAATAGGTATAATCACCGAGTTAGCTGCTGTAAGAGCATTCAGGGTAATAAGTCCCAACGAGGGTGCACAGTCTATCAAAATGTAATCGTATTGGTCTTTGATAGGCTCTAAGGCTTTTTTGAGCATATATTCTCGTTGTTCTTTGTCTACGAGCTCAATCTCAATAGCCACTAAGTTGATGTGAGCAGCTATAAGGTCGAGATTAGGAGAGCTGGTGTGAACAATCATATCTTTAGCCTCCATAGTGTGTTCCAAAAGCTCGTAAGTACCGTGCTCAATAGAATCTACATCAATACCTATGCCAGAAGTAGCATTTGCCTGCGGGTCGGCATCGATGAGTAATACTTTTTTCTCCAATACGCCCAATGCGGCGGCTAAGTTCACGGAAGTAGTGGTTTTGCCTACTCCTCCTTTTTGGTTTGCAATAGCTATTATTTTACCCATAGATTTATATTTTAAAAGTTAAACGGAAGCCCTTGTTTGGCTACTTCAGCCAAGATAGCTTCATTTTTATCGGTAGTACTCTTAATGGATTTGTTTAAGGTAACTATCCAAAAGTCCTTGATTTCTTGGAGTTTGCCCACCATATCTATCATATTTTCAAACATAATATTTTATTCTTTCAGAGGGCAAAAGTACAACTTTTTTTGAAACGTCACACAAAAAATACAATCAATAATTGTGCTACCATTATTCGCAAGAATGTAGTAAGCGGATATACACTTGCATAAGTGAGTGCGGGAATTTCGGAGTTCGACATATCATTAGCAAAAGCTAAAGCTGGCGGGTCGGTTGAAGCTCCAGAGAGTAATCCGCAGATACCCAAATAGTCTAATTTTGCTTTAAATCGTGCTACTAAAGAGGTGATAATAAGTGGTATAAGAGTAATGAGCGCTCCTAAACACATCCAGTACAAGCCTTGTCCGTGCAAGATAGTTTCTATAAAAGTAGCTCCTGCGTCTAAGCCTACACTGGCAAGGAAGAGCACAATACCTATCTCTCGTACCATTAGGTTGGCACTTTGAGATACGTAGTGAGTTACTGAGAATTTACCGCCATAACGGCTGATGAGAATGGCAACAATCAGAGGGCCTCCTGCTAACCCTAATTTTACAGGTACAGGTATGCCAGGGATAGCAAACGGAATACTTCCTAATAATACACCAAGAGTAATCCCCATAAAGAGCTCGGCTATGTGAGGGGTTTGCATACGTCGTTTAGAATTACCGAACTCTTTGCTTACGAGTTGTATGTGCGATTCATCGCCTATTACAGTAATGGTATCACCAAACTGTAATTTTGTATCGGCAGCGGGCACGAACTCAATACCTGCGCGATATACACGAGTGATGGTTACTCCAAAACGTTTGCGTACATCGAGCTCTGCAAGAGTTTTGGTGAAAATAGCACGTTGGGTAACGTTGATACGGCGTGAAGTATAGCGCATATCTTTTACATCAGGGAAATAATCCAAAATAGAAACGCTGTCACCTATTAGGGTCAAAAACTTCTCATTTTCTTTTTGGTTAGCTACTATCAGTACGATATCGCCTTCTTCTATCAGTGTGTCGGCACTAGCTAATATAATCTCTCCTTTTCTACACATACGTGAGATGGTAAAATCGAAATCAAGAGTTTGTTTGATAACGCTCAATTTTTTACCAAAGAGGGCAGGATTGCTTACTTTTATCGCGAATCGATTGATCACTACTTGATCTTTAGAGTGACGTACAGAATTTAAACGTTTTTCAACATCTAAATTCACTTTTAAGAAAGCTTTGAGTCCTAACATTACCAAGATAATTCCTAACACCCCAAAAGGATAAGCAACAGCATAGGCGGTAGAGAGGTTCGGCATTGTAGCTGGGTCGCCTTTAAATACATCTTCTAAAGTAGCTTGAGCAGCTCCTAACCCTGGGGTATTGGTTACGGCACCTGACATTATACCTACCAAGGTACCCATATCGGTTTGGGTGATGTAGTGGATAGCAATTACAGTAAGTACACAACTCACAATAGAGAGCACTGCCAAGAGATTGAATTTGATGCCTTCTTTTTGGAAGGAGGCAAAAAAGCCAGGGCCTACTTGTAGTCCGATGGTGTAGACGAACAGAATCAATCCGAACTCTTTTACAAAATGTTGAATATGGGGGTTTACAGTGAATCCTAATTCGGCCATAGCGATACCTGCGAAAAGTACCCAAGCAATACCAAAAGAGATGCCAAATATTTTAATTTTTCCTAAAGCAACTCCTACTGCGATGACCACGCTATACACTATCACAGTGTAAGCCACACTCTCGTGGTTAGTCATCAAGTTCCAAAGCCATTCCATTTAATGTCTAATGATTAATGTTTAGTGTTTAATGATTAATTAAGCTCCCGAACCTCCGAAGAGGGACAATCCACAAATACAAGTGTTTGTAAGGGAACTGTTTTTATATAGATTTAAGAGAAACTTTGCCAAAGAAGCGAGCCACACGGGCAGAGAACTTTGGCAAAGTTAAAATTTTATTTATTATCCTAAGAATGGATAACGATAGTCTACTGGTGGTACAAAAGTTTCTTTGATAAGGCGTGGCGATACCCAACGCAATAAGTTTTGGGCAGACCCAGCTTTGTCGTTAGTGCCTGAGGCGCGTGCTCCACCGAAAGGTTGTTGTCCTACTACGGCTCCTGTAGGTTTATCGTTGATATAGAAATTACCTGCTGCGTTTTCGAGTACTTTCACCGCTTCGTCTAACGCATAACGACAAGTACCAAATACAGCTCCTGTGAGTGCATAAACTGAAGTTTCATCAACGAGTTTCAAGGTTTCTTCCCATTTAGAGTCATCATATACATACACAGTTACTACAGGTCCGAAAAGTTCGGTTTCCATAGTGGTATAATGAGGATTGGTAGTAACAATAACAGTAGGTTCTATAAAGTACCCTTTGCTTTTATCATATCCACCACCTACAAATATCTCGGCATCTTTGTCTTTTTTAGCTTGGTCTATATATTTAGCTAATTTATCGAAAGAATGTTCGTGAATTACCGCAGTGATGAAGTTCTCAAAGTTTTCGGGAGAACCCATTTTGAAAGAGAGTACATCTTTTTTTACCAATTTCAGCGTTTCGTCAGCCTTCGATTTAGGTAAGTACACGCGAGAAGCAGCACTACATTTTTGTCCTTGATATTCAAAAGCTCCACGAGTAATAGCCGTAGCTACTTGTTTGGGGCAAGCACTTGGGTGAGCGATGATAAAGTCTTTACCACCTGTTTCACCTACAATTTTAGGATAAGAGCGATAGAGGTGAATATTGTTACCTATCTTTTTCCAAATATCTTGGAATACTTCGGTAGAGCCTGTAAAATGAATACCTGCGAAATGAGGGCTTGCTAAAACAGTATCGGTAATCATAGCTGCATCGCCGTGCAATACGTTGATAACACCATCGGGTAAACCTGCTTTTTTGAGGACTTCTACTATCATTTCAGCGGAAAATATTTGTGAAGTACTCGGCTTCCAAATGACTACATTTCCCATAAGGGCAGCACTGGTAGGAAGGTTGCCAGAGATAGCGGTGAAGTTAAAAGGCGTAACAGCATATACAAAACCTTCCAACGGACGGTATTCTACACGATTCCATACGCCTTCGGAAGAGTTAGGTTGGTCGTTATAGATATTAGCCATAAACTGCACATTGAAGCGCAAGAAGTCTATCAACTCGCAAGCAGAATCTATTTCGGCTTGGTGTACGGTTTTAGACTGCGCTATCATAGTAGTGGCGTTCATTTTAGCACGGTAAGGTCCAGCAATAAGGTCGGCAGCTTTTAAAAAAATAGCAGCGCGTTCTTCCCACGCAAGGTTAGCCCACTGAGTACGCGCCTTTAGCGCTGCTTCGATGGCTTGTTGCACGTGTTCTTTGCTCGCTTTGTGGTAAACACCCAATGAGTGCTTATGGTCGTGAGGGGAATGCATTTCACCTGTATGACCTGTACGTACGGCTTCACCTCCAATATAGAGAGGAGCATCTACTTTAGTATTCCACAATTCTTTATAGGCTTGTAGTACAGCCTCACGCTCAGTACTTCCTGGCGCATAACTTTTTACGGGTTCGTTGGTAGCTTTAGGAACCTTAAAAAATCCTTTTCCCATAGTATAGTTGTTTTTAGTTGTTGATACAATTCGAAAATTTCGGCTAAATTACAACAAATATTTGAATGTGCAAATTTTGATGAGATAATTTCTCAATTCAGGTGAAAGATAAAAGGTAGAGAGTAAAGGGTATGTTATAACTTCGTACAATTGTTTTAACTCGTTTGATAACTTTTTATGCTGTGAGCAAGTTGAGATATTTTAGTGAAAAGTGAAGAGAAAAAAATGTTTTGAGGAGGAAAATGTATCTGAATATCAATGTTTATTCGAAGGAAGAGCGAAGCTAAGACGAATCTAAGACGAACAAAAGACGAACAATGAACGGTGCAAAACACGCGGACAGATATAGAATAAATGGAGGATAATAGGAGTAAAACGAGTATAAACTGGTTTTATTAGCTTTACTTATTGTTTAAAAAAGAGACTGTTCCTCAAAAAAGAACAGTCTCTTTTATTATTGCTAAGTGATATGCACAAAATTATAAAAAGGTACCACTGCTTTCAGGAGAAAGATCAGAAGCTATAATGTCGTCTTGATCTTTGATAATTTCCTCTCTCGTAACACCAAACTCGCGCATTGCATCTTCTACCGTCTTGTCTTCTCGCAAAAGGTCTGTGTAGATATGTATAGGTATTTTTATATCTAACACTTTATTAGCAGGAACAGTATTATAGGTTAGATTTGCGGGCTTGGTAGTAAAAACACCTAATACGATTTGTAAATCGAAGTTTATATAGGTTCTTTTTACTTCAAAAAAGCCTTTCAAGCCTATCTGCTCTTTACGAAGCACTCCTTTAGGAGCATTAGGGTTTTTATCAAAACTACCGCCTTTGATATACAATTCTTCAGGGTTGGTATCGCGGTATTTGTAGTCGAGTGCTTCAGCTTGGGTAGGCACAGTTGTATTGCTGGCTACTGCTGCAAAATTATTTGCGATAAAGAAGAATTGGTAGTGATTGGGAGCATCACCAGTGCTCAGTTGTGCATTTACACGCTTGCCGTCTTTGTCGTAAAAAATCAATTCTATACCGTATAAGCTCACGCCTGCATTGTGCTGGTGATTGTGGAGAGCATCTTCGTCCTCATCTTCATCGTGGTGATCATCAGTCACTACATCAGTTCCTTCCCAGCGGATAGCAGTAGGGTTATCGGTAGCAGGTGTAGGCACTCCATTTATGTTATTAAAATAGAAACGTTGTACTGTTTTGAGATATTTCACAGGGTAATCGGGGTTTCCGTGAAAATATCCGTGAGAATGCCCTTTGGTAAAGCGCACTTCGAGTTTGCTCCACGCAAATTCAGTAGGGTTTGTAATAATAGGGTTTTGAGGGTCTTTGTCCTTACTGCAAGAGTTTAGGGTTATTGTTACAAATAGTAAAAATAAACTGATTTTTAAGATATAATATATTCTTTTCATCGTTTTTTAATATTAAAAGTTATTGTTTTGTAAAAATGTATTAGCGAGGTATCAACTTGGAAAAGTTGATAATACACACAGCTAACGAATAATCTGTATAGGTACTGTCATATCGGAGTCTGAGGTGAAGGCATTAGAATACTCCACTACGTTGTATGGACGCTCTTCTTGAGTTTTAGGGTTGAGCTTATTAGCAATAAGAAAGTGTGCTAACTTGATGCGCAACTTGTAATCACCTGCGGTAGCTTCGTCTTTGATGTGAAAGACGCCTTTTAGTCCAATAGGGTCGCGCTGCTCAGGGTTAGTTTTATCCCAAGTGCGCAAGCGCAATTTCACCCCTTGTGTGCCGTAAGTACCATTTTCGGGGTCGGTATCTTGATATACATAGCTTAGGGCTTTGTTCATAGCTGTTACCATAGCGGTTCTTCCTGCTTCATCTTTAGGATACTCTCCTTGAAATAACTGAAAGAAGTGCTGATGGATAGGAGCCATTTTGGCACTTACAAACTCGTGGTTCATACGAGCTCCATTGTTGTAATAGACAATCTCGAAACGATATTCGTGTCCCACTTGCCATTTTATAGGCTCGGTGATGTCATACACTATTCCTTTAGCTGACTTGTCGGCGGTGCGCTCTTGCACCTCGTTAGTTCCTAAATTGGTAATGATAAACTGCACTTTGTCGGGCATATCGTGCCCTCTGTCTTTGGTTTCATCGTTTGGAGGAGTGGGTTTAGTGTTGTCTTTACTACAACTGCCCATTGTAAAACATACTAATGCTATTAGACTAATAGCTTTTAAATAATAAGATATCTTTTTCATTTTAATAGTGTTTAAAAATTGTAATTTATTCTTAAATATACATTCCTACCCAAATCGTGGGCATAATACCTAAAACGATTGGTGTATTCCTTATATTCAGTATTAAAAAGGTTTTCGGCTGATAACCTTATGTCCAGGGTTTGGCGTTTGCCTATATCCAAAGTACCTCCTATGCTCGCCTCGAAAAGGTGATAGGCATCGGGTGTAGTAGGTACTAACTCTTGTGAGGGCTCAAAGTGTGTTTGCTTGGCTACAAAAGTATGCCCTATGCTAGCACTCATACGGCTTAATAAACTGTTGCGGTGCGTTTTGTTATATTCTAGTGACTGACTCAAACGAGGGGCAGGAATAAACGGAAAGTAACGTCCCGTTTTCACTTCGTTAGCCCATACTACTGAGGCTTTCAAATGGTAGTCTAAACTTGTAGGATTGCCTACTTGTGCTACTCTGTTTTTGTTTAACAAACGAACAGTAGCATCGAGGTCAGCGCCTCTAAAAAACGCATTGGCTTGGGTGTACTGAAAGATAGGATACACGCCTGAAAAGAGGGTTTGCACTTCGCCGGTAGGATAATCGTAAATGTAATTCTTAATATATTGGATATAAAAGTCGAGATTTACATTCCAACGTTTATTCTCATTGTTTAGCAAAAGTGAGGTAACCCACTTCACTCCTGTTTCTGATTCGAGCTTATCGTCACCTAAATCATAAGTACCTGCGCCGTGATGAAGTCCGCTACTGTACAGTTCGTTTACCTGAGGAGCACGCCACGCCACGCCTATGTTAGATTTCAGTTGTGAAACTCGTGAAATAGGCATTGTTCCTCCTAAGGTATAGGTGAAATTATGGAAGTTGTGTTCGCCTCCGTAACGCTGTGAGTACATATCGTAACCATCGGCATTGAGGTACTTATAGTCGTAACGTACACCTGCTTCTAATAACCAAGCATCTCGCTGAAAACGTTGTATTGCAAAAGCACCATAACTAAGAGAGGCATAGTTAGGGATTACAGGTACTACCCCCGTACCGGGTTGGTTGTAGTTGTCCTGCTTGTTGAAACTACCCCCTATGGTACTCTTCCATTTGCTGTAAGCGTTTTCCCAATACACATCGAGTGCGTGGGTAGTGAGCTCCATATTTAAGGCTGGGATGCGGGTTCTGTCCATTCGGCGAACACTGAACTCCTGACGAATATCTTTCTGAAAAGCGTATTGTGCGGTGAGTTTTCCTCCGAAGGGCAAGAAATAGGACGCTTTACCTTTTAGCAAGTGGTGCACTACTTTTTGCTTGGGTGCATTGATGCTATACGAAAATGGATAAGTGGTAAGCGGTCTTCCAATTTCGAACCGAGCGAGCAAATCGTCTAAATTCCCAATATGCGAACCGTAGAACACACTGCTTTCGTTCTCATACCTACTGTAAAATATTTCAGCAGTACCTTTTTCCTTCTGAACGCCTGTTGCTACTGAGAAATTGGCTTCACGAGCAGCAGTGTTATTCAGCAGGTAATTAGCTGTACTGATGTCGCCTGAACGCTTCAAAGTTCCTTGTACACGCCACGCCCAAGAAGGTAACTCGGGGACTGAACTTTCGACTTTTAACGTAGTACTCAATTTGCGTCCGTTAGAGCCAAACGAAGAAGCTAAGTTGGCGTGCAGACCGTCGCTATAGGGGAGTTTTTTTTGTTCTATGAGAATCACTCCACCTAAGGCATCAGAGCCATAACGCACCGATTCAGCACCTTTTACCACCGTTATTTGGTCGGCTACCAAAGGGTCGATTTCGGGAGCGTGGTCGGCACCCCATTGTTGTCCTTCTTGGCGTACTTCGTTGTTGAGTATCAAGATACGATTGCTGTGCAATCCGTGAATTACCGGTTTGGCAATAGTTGCGCCTGTTTGTATCATCGATACCCCCGATATAGAGGTGAGCACTTTGGCTAAATCGTCGCCTTGTTTGTCTATCAAGCTATTTCTTTTGAGCGAAATGGATATGATAGATGGGGTTAAGCCTCTCACATACTGTTGAGTTGTATGCCCTGATACGGTAGTCCCTTCGAGTACGCTCACTGCTTCTTTCATTACAATCACAAGAGGTTGTGTGTGTGGAATGATGACAGTACTTTCGTAATCGTGATAGCCTAAATAGGTTACTTTGATAGGGTAAGAGCCCTTGCTGAGTTTTTTTATCGTTACCTTCCCATCGGCATCGCTTATAAAGTGCTTTCCAACGAAATGCACTACCGCATTGCCTAAGGGTAGTTTTTGAGTGTCTTCTATTTGCAGTTGCAAGGTTTCTTGCGCATATAGCGAGAATGCACAACTGAGTAGCAGAAGACTGAATATCTTTTGCATAAAATCAATTTGGAAATTTTGGGAATTTGAAAATTAGCAAGCTGAGTAAGAAGAGGAATGACTCCTCTTTTGCTAATTTACTCATTTAGTCGTCTGCTAATTACATCGGAGGACCTCTTGAAAAGATAGTAAAGGCGTTTTGAGGAAAGCCTTTTTCGATAAAGAAGAATACTGCTGTTGTACTTTGCTCTAAGAATAGATAGATAAAAAATGAAGGAGCAAAGAATTGATGCAGTTGTACAAAAATACAATCGTGATGAGTGTCTACCGCTGAAAGGTGAGCGTTGTGATGACACTTATCGCCGGTAGCTATAGCGCATAACTCTTCCTGAGTGTGGTGATTATGAAAGAATTCACCCACCGGAAAAGCTACTTTCAGCATACAAAATAGTAGCAGAAAGGCGAAGATGCGCGTGTGTAACGATTGTCTTTTCATAGTTTTCAAGATGCAAAATTACAAAATAATTATGAATTAACAAAAAAAAATGCCAATAATACTGATAATACCAGAAATGCCAATAATGCCAATAATACCAATAATGCCAAAGTGTATACCGCAAAATGACGTATAGGAGTTTTCGGAAGATATCGGAGAAGTTCGGAAGAGAGGAGGGAGGGTTTTTGATGAAAAAAGGCTATTGGGAGGGTGGGGGTAGCTTATAGAGAGCTTATAGGAAGCTTATACGAATCTTGGACGATTGGTATAGAAAGGCTATGTAAGTGTTTGAAAGTGAGTGGTTAAAAGATGAGAAAAAGAGGTAGTTTTGAGGGAAATAAAGCGAAGTGAAACGGAAGTGAGGAGATGGTTTAGATATATGAAAACCATATTTGAACGATATGTGTGAATAATTTTGTATATTTGCCGAAAATTAGAATGTATGATAAAACTTATTGTAACGGATATTGATGGTACTTTGGTGAATAATCAGAAAGAGGTACCTGAGAGTTTTTGGGAAGTTTTTAAGGAGATACGAGCCCGTAGAATTAATTTTTGCGTGGCGAGTGGACGACAAATACAGAGTTTGCACGAGCTTTTTGCACCTATTAAAGACGAGATAGCTTTTGCTCCTGATAACGGAGCTTCGCTAATATACAAAGGGGAGACGCTTTTTGAAAACCCATTGAACCCTAATGGTATTCGCCCCATATTGGAAACTTGTGAACAGATTGGGCAAATAGGGGTAGCGCTTTGTGGGAGAGAGAATGCCTACATTAAGACGGATAGTGTTACTATTTTTGATGAAATAGCCAGACATTATCCCGCTCATACAAAGGTGATGAACTTTTCGGAAGTGAATGATGACATCTTTAAAATAACTATTTGTGATGAAGGAATTTCAAGGACCAATAGCTATCCTCTTTTGAAGAAGTATGAGAATGATTTTAATGTAGTGGTCTCAGGAGAGATATGGCTTGATATTACCCGAAGTGATGTGAATAAAGGGGTGGCGGTGAGACGTCTGCAAGAGAAATTAGGTGTCTTGCCATCGGAAACAGTGGTTTTTGGCGACCATATGAACGATGTAGAAATGATACAAACCGCTGAGATGAGTTACGCGATGAAGAATGCCCAAGAGGCTTTGAAAGCTATTGCTAATTACGTGACTGAATACGATAATAACGAGGCGGGGGTAGTGAAAACTATACAACATTTGATAAAATAAAAGAAGAATAGCAGAAAAGAAGTAGTACAAAACTCATAAAAAAATAAGGAAGGTTACCTATTGATTTTCAGTAGGTAATATTCTTTTTTAGGAGAAAACTTTAAAATTGAAGGTAAAAAAATAATACAAAAGGCATATAAGATACAATTATCTTTTATATCTTTGCACCCAGAAATTACAAAAACACTAATATATTTTATTTATGACAGCTAAGAAATTATGGATTTGGCTTGGAGCAACAGTAGCTGCTTCATTCCTTGTGCTGATTCTCTTCGGTGTAGAAATATACCGTACAGCACCTCCTTTCCCCGAAAAGATTGTAACGACCAATGGGGAAGTGCTCTATGAAGGGCAAGACATTAAAGATGGTCAGAATGTTTGGCAATCGATGGGTGGTCAAACCGTAGGTAGTATCTGGGGACACGGTGCTTATATAGCACCCGACTGGAATGCTGATTATCTACACCGCGAATCGGTATTGCTATTAGAGCTTTTTGCTCAGAAAGACGGTAAGGTGTACAAAGACCTACCTGAAGATGAGCAAGCGAAGTACCAAGTGCAGTTGCGCAAAGAGTTGCGTACGAACACCTTTAACCAAGAAACAGGTGTGATTACCTTCTCGCCAGAGCGTGCTCAGGTGGCTAAAGAGTTGGCTGCGTATTACACCAAACTCTTTATGGACGACCCTTCGCTAAGTGAAACGCGCACTCATTACGCGATTCCGAAGAATGCTATCAAAGACCCTGTGCGTATGCAACAGATGAATGCATTCTTTACGTGGACTTCTTGGGTATGTAGCACTAATCGCCCTAATAGCGATGTAACCTATACCAATAACTGGCCTTACGACCCTGTGATAGGCAATCACCCCTCGACTTCACTACAAATGTGGTCAGGATTTAGCGTACTGATGTTGCTTTTCGGAGTAGGACTCTTGGTGTATTATCATGCAAGCAACAAAGAGGAAGAAGAAAATGAGCATCTTCCTGCGGAAGACCCAATGCGCGGTATGAAACCTACACCTTCAATGAAAGCTACCCTTAAATACATTTGGATAGTATCGTTACTTATCTTGGTACAGATGGTGGCAGGGGTGATTACAGCGCACTATGGTGTAGAAGGAGGAGGTTTCTTTGGTATTCCCCTTGATATGATATTTCCACAAGCTATTTCGCGTAGCTGGCACGTACAGTTGGCTATTTTCTGGATAGCAACCTCTTGGCTGGCTACAGGACTTTACATAGCTCCTGCAGTATCAGGACACGAGCCTAAATATCAAAAATTGGGGGTAAATATACTCTTTATTGCCCTACTGATAGTGGTGTTAGGTTCTTTGGCAGGACAATGGTTTGGCGTGATGCAAAAATTAGGCTTAGTAGAAAACTTCTACTTTGGACATCAAGGTTATGAATATCTAGAATTGGGTCGTTTTTGGCAAATACTATTGCTTGTAGGCTTATTCTTGTGGTTGTTCTTGATGGTAAGAGCTTTATTGCCTGCTTTGCGTAAAAAAGACGAAAACCGCCATTTGTTATTACTCTTTGTATTGGCTTCTATAGCTATTGCAGCTTTCTATGGAGCAGGCTTGATGTACGGTCGCCAAACACATATGGCTATTGCTGAATATTGGCGTTGGTGGGTAGTTCACCTTTGGGTAGAAGGCTTCTTTGAAGTATTTGCTACCGTAGTGGCTGCTTTCTTGTTCTCACGTATGGGCTTGTTACGCTTGAAAGTGGCGAGTGCCTCAGTATTGTTCTCTACTATTGTATTCTTAGCAGGGGGTATATTGGGTACATTCCACCACTTGTATTTTAGTGCTACCCCTACGGGTGTATTAGCCTTAGGAGCTACTTTTAGTGCTTTGGAGATTGTGCCTTTGGTACTTATAGGATATGAGGCTTATCACAACTACAAGATTTCTAAATCTACTGAGTGGATAAAAGCCTACAAATGGCCTATCTATTGCTTTATTGCGATGTGTTTCTGGAACTTCCTTGGGGCAGGTATCTTTGGTTTTGCCATTAACCCGCCTATTGCCTTATACTACATTCAAGGATTGAACACTACGGCAGTTCACGGACACGCAGCCCTCTTTGGGGTATATGGTATCCTTGGTATTGGACTTATCTTGTTTGTGCTTCGCGGTTTGTATCCTGATCGTCACTGGAATAACAAGATTCTTGGTTGGGCATTCTGGTTGATAAATATAGGGTTGCTTGTGATGTTGGTAGGAAGCTTACTTCCTATAGGTATTATGCAAGCAGTAGAAGCTATTCAAAACGGCTATTGGTCAGCGCGTTCTGAGGAGTTTATGCACACCGATTTGATGCAAACCATACGTTGGTTACGCATTCCAGGTGATATACTCTTAGCAATAGGTGAATTGCTATTGGTATACTTCATCATTGGACTTAAAACCGGTTGGTCATTAAGAGACAAGCGATAATTTACAAAATAAACTTGAAAAAGCCAAAGAGCTGTCCTCTTTTGAGGACAGCTCTTTGGCTTTTTTGGGTATAAAAAAGAGCAAATCATAAGCCGGATTCTGTACCTACTCTTACCGAGCAGGTGCTTATCATTTATCTCGGTTAATGATTGCTCATTAGCTCTAACCGCCTACCCTCCAACATCGGGCGAGCAACCCTCAAACGCTGGTTTACGCGACGTTGCACCTCATAGAGTTTACCTGATTTCACTATGGCATTACCCATACATTCTTTCTGTTGCACTTGTCCTCGCCTCGCGGCGGACGGGTGTTACCCGCTATGATGCTCTGTGGTGTCCAGACTTTCCTCTACTTTCGTAGCGATAAGCTGATTTGCTCTTTTAATCTTTATTAGTAGTCTCCTAAAGTTTCAGGATTCTGTGCTAAGCCTTTGGCTAATTGCTCGTCGTTAGGAGCCTTGCCGTGCCAAGCGTGAGTGCCCATCATAAAGTCTACCCCATTACCCATTTCGGTATGGAGTAAGATACACACGGGTTTGCCTTTGCCGGTTAAAGCTTTTGCATCTGCCAATCCTTTTAAGATAGAGGCGATATCGTTACCCTTTTCAATATCGATTACTTGCCAACCAAAGGCTTCCCATTTAGCGCGAAGGTTGCCCAAAGGCATTACTTTATCAGTAGGTCCATCAATCTGTTTGTGGTTGTAATCGACAGTAGCGATGAGGTTGTCCACTCCTTTACCCCCGGCGTACATTGCCGCTTCCCATATTTGCCCTTCTTGCAGTTCACCATCGCCGTGGAGGGTATATACCAAGTGGTTATCGCCGTTGAGTTTTTTAGCCAAAGCCACCCCAATCGCTACTGAAAGCCCTTGTCCCAATGAACCCGAAGCCACGCGCACACCTTCCAACCCTTCGTGAGGTGTAGGGTGTCCTTGTAAGCGAGAATTGAGCAAGCGGAAAGTGTTCAGTTCACTTATTGGAAAGAACCCACGTCGTGCTAATACACTGTAAAACACTGGCGATATATGTCCGTTAGAGAGGAAGAATAAGTCCTCGTTTTTACCTTCCATAGAGAAAGGTAGTTTGATATCCATTACCTCGTTGTAGAGGCATACAAGGAATTCAGCGCAACCCAAAGAGCCCCCTGGGTGACCTGAATTTACATTGTGAACCATTCTGAGGATATCTCTACGCACCTGCGTAGTAAGGTCGGTAAGTTGTTGGATATTCATTGTATTTCTTCTGTTTTACGTTTTTAATACCGCAAAGGTACAATTTTTAAAGACAAAAGCAACAACGAAAGGATAATAAATTTTATTTCTTCATATAATGAGCTTTCTTATACATTATCTTTGAAAGCAGGAAAGAGGGCATATATGAGAGGAAACGCATTAACCATTTCATTTGTTTTGGGAATAAAAGCAATGCTTTCTTTTCAGTAATAGCTTGCGTGATTTCCCTCACAGCTTGGGCTTCGATTACAAGAAAAGGTTTCTTAGAGAGGTCGTTGTGGTTGAGGTCGCGTAGTTTTTGGGTATTTACATAGCCTGGAGCAATGGTAGTAATTGCGATTCCATACCGACGTAAAGCACGGCGATAAGCATCGGCTATTTGTATCACACTACGCTTGGTCTTGGTGTATAGGCTTGACTCGGGGTAGTCTAAAATACCTGAAATAGAAGCAAGTAAGACTATTTGTCCGCCTGTGTGGCACATTGCTTTTCGTCCAACTTCTAAGCAGTTCACAGCTCCCATAATATTGGTTTGAAGCATTGCCACAGCCTCTTCATAGCTAATCTCATTTGCTACATCTTCAGCATAACTACCTGCACAATTGATGAGCAACGACAAAGCCCTCTCACCTACGAATTGCTGTATAACGTTTTGTAATTGCACTATATTGGTTACATCGGCTTGGTACTTCTCAAAACGCGATTCATCAGTGAGCTTTTGCAAATCTCTTCCACATACGCCTACGCGATTGCCTTGTAGGTGATAATAGCTCGCCAATGCTAACCCTATGCCTGAGGTGCCTCCTATGATAAATACATTCATTGTTTAAAAGCGTTTATTGTAGTTTGATAACCGTAGTTCCATTGTTTTTCTATTTGTTCACGATAGTGAGCGTAGTTTTTTGGAAAGTGAATACCTACCGCACATCGCTTCCAGTTGATATACTTCTCTGAGTAAAATCCTTTTAAGACCATAGTAGCATCGCGGGTATCGATGAGTTGAGCGGGATATTGTGCTACTTCGGCTAAACGCTCGTTGCCACTAAAACCTAAAACTGCACGCACTAACGCTTCTTCAGTAGAACTATAAGGCTGTTTTTCCTCTCTTATCACTTCTTGCGAAAGAGCATTTGCTAATTCTATAGGTAGTAAATCTATTGCGCCTCCTGCAAATACATCATCTGCTATATTTACCGGAGCTACGTAGAACATATCAGAAACTGAAATGCGAGCAGCTGTGAGCATTGGTATCTCTGTTTTAAGGAGAATATCTTTAGCAACTGCGGATTGTAAATAGTTATCAGAAGAGATTTGAATGGTTTGCAGATTTATATGTCTTGCAGTTTGTGTATCGGTAAAGAGTACTTTTTGGTAAAGCTTACGAGCCCCTCTCCGTTTGCCACATTCATCAGGAGTGAATAACATTTTAGAACCGACAATAATAGTAGGTAGGGTAGAGGAGAAGTGCACTTTCGAGACACTTGGCAATAGGTTAGAAAGGTCTTGTGCCATTGTTACCAAATAGCGATGATACACATCTTCAATATAAGGAGCTTGCCTCTTGTCGTATTGTTTTTTTAGAGCTAAAAAGCCTATACGGTATAATTGACTATAAGGGGTGAGAGAAAGGCTCTTGATGAAGTTATAAAATTCTTCGGATTGCAGGTAGGCTTTGCGAGCAGTATGTGCAGGAAAAGCGTTGATGATTAGAGTTGCAAAAGCACCTCCACAAGAGGCTATCAGTAGCGAAGGAGTTTTGCCTAAATCATCTAAAGCATTGTACATACCGCCATAAAGGGCAAAACGTGTACCTCCTCCTGAGAAGACTAAGGAGCGATGGAATGTTTTCACTGTACCCATAGAAAGAACCATATACTGTTAAACAAAAGGCTATCCATACGGTCTAAAAGTCCGCCGTGACCAGGAATAAGGTTGCCAGTATCCTTTACGCCTGCTTTGCGTTTGAGAAAGGAAATACATACATCACCCCAAAAGCCGAAAAAGCTAATAATTACTCCTAAGAGCAACCACGTGTGAAGGGACGCTTGTAAACCGAGCACATATGCCAAACACACGCTTACTAAAGGTGTGAGTAAAATTCCTCCTACGCAACCTGCTATAGTTTTATTTGGACTCACCTCGGGCAGTATTTTCCGTTTGCCAAGGCATTTACCTGATAAGTATTGAAACACGTCGTTCAGTTCGGTGGAAACAACTAAAAAGATAACCCATAGTAAGCCGTTAGGTACTGAAAGTAAAAAAAACAAATGAGGATAAGCAAATAGAACGATACCCAAAGAGAGGGCTATATAAGGTGCTTCGTTTTTGACTACAAAGAAAGTTCCTAAAACTGAAATAATGAGCAGAACTATAGCCCCTAATAAATAAATTTGATAATGAGGAAAACAGAAAAGTAAAACGCCTTGTAGTATAGCGATAACAATAGGTAAATAACGGGTATTGAAAGAAAAGAGCCGTCCTAACTCCTTTAAACATTGAAAACTCACCCAACATATAAAAATACGCATCGTAAGTTTATTATATACAGCTCCTGCGAAAACAGCAATAATGAATACCCAACTCCTAATGCGAAGAGGTACATCGGCAAACTTACTATGGCTATTAGTGTTGGGCATAAAGTCCTTTTTTGAGACGAATAAAGGTGCTGAGGGACAGTAAAGCAATTATAATCCCGAAGATAATCGCTGAGTAAGAAGTGATAGAAACGCCCAAGAAAGCTAAAAGTCCGTAAATGCCTATTAGTAAGGCACGGTCGCTTTTACCCATAGGTCCTTCATAGCGTCTTTCACCGCCTAACACTTTGCCCATTACGCCGGCAAATTCATTGAGAACGCTGAACACAATAAAAATAACTACTAAATAAAGGCTTTCGGGGTGATATTTCAGCAAAGGGAAGAAGATGAACACATCGGAAATCACATCACCCAATTCGTTGAGGATTTCACCTAAAGAAGTGGTTTGCTGGAACTCGCGAGCCATCATTCCGTCGAGTGCATTGAGAATCATACGCAAGAGTAAGCCTATAGGTAAGGCTAAGAAGAAGTAACGACATTCAGAGGCTTGCCAAAAGAGCACTCCAATTATTAAAGAAAACAAAATAGCAACTATCGTTATTTGGTTTGCAGTTACTTTCTTACGATGCAAGAACAGCAAGATAGGGTGTAGCAACTGCTGAAATTTAGGTTTTAGTTTGTAAACGGAAATCATATACTGAGCTATATAAACATTGATGAGGCAAAAGTAATAAAAAATAGTGAAAAACAAAACTTGCTTTTCACTATTTACTAATTATTTCTTAAGCCAATTGTTTTCAAACTTACAGTTCTTGTATTCTCCGTTTACTGAAATGTAAGTTTTCTCGATATGTTCTTTCATCCACTTACTGATGGCTTTCAGTTGTTTTTCTTTCAGAGCTAAATCTTGTATCTTTACGTAATCCTTTACAAAGTCGGCTTGGTGTTCCTCAATACGGTTGGTGATTTGGTAAATCTTATAAGTTTTTTTGCCTGTTCTATCTTCGTCGAGGAAAGGTACTGATACCTCATTGTCTTTAAGGTCTGAAATGCGAGCGTAAAGTGTAGGCTCTATACGGGTAAGCTCAAAACGAGTAGAAAGGTCTTCGGGGTTGATAAGCTGACCGCCATCGTTGCGGGTTTCTTTTTCATCGGAGAAATTACGTGCAGCCTCGTCGAAAGTAAGCTCTTTGTTTACAATACGGTCGCGTATTTTGGCTATCTTCTCTTTAGCCTCGTTGAGAGCTTCTTGAGGAATTTCAGGCATTAACAAGATGTGTCGTACACTCACTTCCTTACCGCGAATCTTGTCCATTTGGATAATATGCCAACCGAAGCTAGACTCAAAGGGCTTAGATATTTCTCCTTCCCGCAGAGTGAAGGCTACGTCTTTAAAAGCTTTATCAAAAGCAGAGTTACGGTTGAAGGTGAGTACTTGTCCGCCAGTAGCGCGGTCTTGGGAGTAGAGAATGGCTTTGGTAGAAAAACTCATACCGTTTTCCTCTACATCTTTTTTAATATCGTTGAGTTGGTTTATTACTTTTTGTACCGAACTTTTGGGAGCTACAGGATTGACTACAATTTGAGCGATTTCTAATTCAGTACCAAAGTGCGGACGTTCATCGGCTGGAATAGCGTTGAAGAAAGTACGTACTTCCTCAGGAGTTACTTCTATATCTTTTATAATTTGTTGTTTCATACGCTGAGCGAGCATACTCACTTTTAGGAGGTTGAAAAGCTCATCGCGCATAGATTGTTCGTCGTCTTTTTTATAGAACTCTAAAAGTTTCTTAATGTCGCCACCTAACTGAGCGGTCAAAAACTCAATACGTTGGTTCACTTGGTCACGTACTTCGCTATCGGTGAGCTTCACACTGTCTTGCACAGCTTGGTGAGCGTAGAGTTTATCCTCCATCAGTTTGCCGAGCATCTGGCAACGGTTGATTTCACGAGTGTCTACCTCTTGCTGTTGCAAATCAATATACGCCTTGTCGATATCTGATTCTAAAATCAAATAATCACCTACTACCGCTGCTACACCATCTACCTTTCTGCGCTCATTGTTTTGGGCAAAAAAAGGAGTAGTGAACAACAATATTACAAGTGCTGACCAAATTTTTGTTTTATTCATAAACTTCGTTATTAACTTTAAACGTTCTGTTATTATATCAAAAGATGTGCCTAATTGCACTAACCAATTTGCAAAAGTAGTATTTATATTGGAAAAACGAAACTTTCTACTTTATTTTATTTTAAAACTACCGATGAACCACCCTATTGCGGGAAAGTAAAAAAGAGCAGTGAATGCCCATAACCATTCATAAAAATTACTGAAAATAGGATAGTTTACAATTACTGAAAACCCTTTGTAGGTGATGAGTACCTCGGTGGTGATAAAAGCAAAAAGAAACAGATAAACGAGCCATCGGTTTACTTTGTATACTTCTTCTAAAAACAGCAAGAGACCTATGGTTACAATCCCTAGAAAGTTAAAGTGTAAGTAACTTATCAACAGGTCGATGTTTTTAAACAAATAAGGCGTAAGAACAGGGAAAGCACCTGTGAACATCATTACTACTTTGGCGATAAAGAAACTGATAAATACAGTAGCTAAAAAACTCTTAGGTTGAGTTTTTAGGTATAAACGCAATATCATCACTACCGCAATGAGCCAAATAAGCACCGAAGCTCCTCCTACGATATAGTAAATAGGATAGCTAAAATAGCCTACCCAAGAGATGAAAAGCGAACCTATAATTCCCGCTTGAAACAGAATGAATACGCGCTTGATGAGTTGAGGATATTGAACGTCCCAACCGTATTTTTTTATAAAGAGTCCCATTAGGCTACTGAGCATAAAACCATTGTATTGAAAGTGCAAAAAGAAGGCAATGGCACACATATACATATCAGAGAACTTGCCATATTTCACTATGGTTACGGGCATTAGCCATATTCCCAAACTCGATAGGATAAGATACCAAATTCCCATTTTTACAAAAGGGGAAGTGGCATACTTCATAAAAAACTTCGCAAAAAAATAGGTACAGAAGATAAATACTGATGAAAAACTGATAGAAACAGCCCCATATCCTTGAAAAGGAAAGCTACATAACATACCTAATACCGATAACTGAGTGACGTAGAACAGCCATCGGTAACGTTTGTGAAGTTGAGCGTTAAGAGGAATGAAAGTGCGCACTAAAATAGCCGAGAGCAGTACGTATACAAACCCTAAAAGTGCTAAATGCGAATGAGTATGCACGATATTTCGATAATTGAAATCGAAAGGATAGTCCACTACTTGTACCGAGCGCATAAAGATACCCAAGCACACTACTATAACGAAATAGGTGAATGCCCATCGTACATCAGTTCGTATGTTTAATTTAGTATTCAAAAGTACCATATTCGCTTTTTATAGTGAGACATTTATTATCTGATGAAGCTACTCTACCTATGATTTGCGCTTCTACATTAAATGATTTTGCAATAGTGATAATATCTTCTGCAATGGCTTCCTTTACATAGAGCTCCATACGATGCCCACAGTTGAACACCTGGTACATCTCTTTCCAATCGGTTTTTGATTCTTCTTGAATGAGTTTGAAAAGGGGAGGGGTAGGGAAAAGGTTGTCTTTGATAATATGCAAGTTATCTACAAAGTGCAAAATTTTAGTTTGTGCGCCTCCACTGCAATGCACCATACCACATATTTGGGTATTGTTGTACTTTTCTAATATCTTCTTGATGATAGGAGCATAGGTACGAGTAGGAGAGAGAACGAGTTTGCCAGCGTTTAACGGACTGCCAATTACCTTGTCGGTAAGTTGTTTCGTGCCAGCATATACGAGCTCACTGGGGACAGAGGCATCGAAACTTTCGGGGTATTTGTCTGCTAATACTTTTGCAAACACATCGTGACGCGCTGAGGTGAGTCCGTTGCTACCCATACCGCCATTGTATTCGTTTTCGTAGGTAGCTTGACCGTAGGAGGCGAGTCCTACAATCACATTGCCCGCTTTGATATTTGCGTTATCAATCACTTTACGGCGTTCTATGCGCGCTGTAACCGTAGAATCGACAATGATAGTGCGCACCAAATCACCCACATCGGCAGTTTCTCCCCCTGTAGAATGGATATGCACTCCAAAGGCAGAGAGTTCTGCAATCAGCTCTTCTGTTCCGTTGATAATAGCTGAAATGACTTCCGCAGGAATGAGGTTTTTATTGCGCCCAATGGTGGACGAAAGCATAATATTATCGACTGCTCCCACGCACAATAAATCGTCTATGTTCATTATGAGAGCATCTTGTGCAATGCCTTTCCACACGCTTAGGTCACCGGTTTCTTTCCAATACATATATGCCAAAGCCGACTTGGTACCGGCGCCATCGGCGTGCATTATAAGACAATAGTTGTCGTCGCCCGTAAGGTAATCGGGGACTATTTTACAAAAGGCTTTGGGGAATAATCCTTTATTGATATTTTTGATAGCTTTATGCACTTCGTCTTTGGCTGCCGAAACTCCGCGTTGTGCATAACGTTTGCTTACTTCCATTATAGTTTATTTTTGAGAGGCAAAGGTAAGAATAATTTATCAATTAGCAAATTTGGTACAGTGTGGTGTGAGCCACAAGGGTAGGTAAGGAATGAACGAACAATAAGTGAAAGAAGGCTTGTAGTTAATGATTAATGGTTAATGGTGAAATTGGGAGAGGATTATACAAAGCTTATAGGATAATTAAACAATGAGTGGCTCTACAGTGGCTCTACAGTGGGTCTACAGTGGGTCTACAGTGGGTCTACAGTGGGTCTACAGTGGGTCTACAGTGGGTCTACAGTGGGTCTACAGTGGGTCTACAGTGGGTCTACAGTGGGTCTACAGTGGGTCTACAGTGGGTCTACAGTGGGTCTACAGTGGGTCTACAGTGGGTCTACAGTGGGTCTACAGTGGGTCTACAATGGGTCAACAGTGGGTCTACAATGGGTCAACAGTGATGAATAAACGAAGGAATAACGAAGGAATAACGAAGAATGAACGAAGAATGAACGAAGAAACAATAAATCTAAGATGAATGTAAGGTGAATAGAAGGAGTAAATGTGTTGTGTAAATGACGGTCTTTTGGTGCTGAAAGGGGGAATTTGTACAATTGTTATTATTTTACTACTTTTGCCAAAAATTCTGTACTGATGGAAGCAAATGTTATCAGAGCTGGAAATTACAACGTTTATTTTAATGAGGAAGGAACTGATTTTATCAATCGAATGGTTGCGGAAAAACGTCCTTCGAAGCTGTTTTTGTTGGTGGACAGTCATACCAATGAAAAATGTTTGCCTGTGTTTTTACCTACTCTCATTACTGATATTCCGATAGAAATTATAGAAATAGAAGCGGGAGAACTGCATAAAAACCTCGATACTTGTACGCAAGTGTGGCACGCACTTTCAGAATTAGGAGCCGACCGCAAGAGCTTGCTCATAAACGTAGGAGGAGGAGTGGTAACCGATTTAGGAGGCTTTGTGGCTTCTACCTATATGCGCGGAGTGCCCTTTATTAATGTGCCGACGAGTTTACTGGCAATGGTAGATGCCTCGGTAGGGGGGAAGACGGGGGTGGATTTAGGTCCTTTGAAAAATCTTGTAGGAGTGATAAACAATCCGTTGGGGGTGGTGATAGACTCGCAATATTTAGGAACGTTACCTGCTGAGGAATTGCGTAGCGGAATGGCAGAGATGTTTAAGCACGGACTTATTCGCTCGGAGGCTTATTGGAACAAAATGTGTGATTTGAGAAGCCTTTCGTTAGCTGATTTAGACAGTCTTATTCACGAATCGGTGGTGATAAAGAACGAGGTGGTAATGCAAGACCCGAAAGAATGTGGATTGAGAAAAATACTGAATTACGGTCATACGCTGGGGCACGCTATCGAGTCGTATTGCTTGGAAAACCCCAATCGCCAATGTTTGTTGCACGGAGAGGCTATTGCGATAGGAATAGTGTTGGCTACTTACCTATCGGTGAAAAAGTTAGGCTTTCCTAAGGGCAAATGCGATAAGGTGAAAAGCGTGTTGGGAGAGTATTTCAGCAAACAAACTTTTCATAAAGAGGATATTGAGGATATTTGTGAGTTGATGCGTTTTGACAAGAAGAATGTAGCGGGCAGAGTACACTTTGTGCTTTTAGAGGAGATAGGTAAGCCTAAAACGGATTGTGTAGTGCCTGAGGAAGAGATTTACGAGGCGTTTGAGTACTATAGCGAGTCGCACGGGGAGATAAAAGGTAAGAGATAAGAGGTAAAAGGTAAAGCCAGTGAGGGCTCACTGCTGGGTGTGTGGAGGCGGATTAATTAGCAAATGAGGAAATGAGAAAATGAGGAAATGAGAAAATGAGGAAATGAGAAAATGAGGGAATGGGAAAATGGGGAGATGAGAAAATTTGACTAATAAAACAATAATTAATTATGACAACCTTTTTTAGGACGTGACAGTGATTTTTTTTGGTGAAAATTAAGTGAGGAAGCAAAAGAAATAAAAAGTATATAAAGAATTAAACATTGAGATATAGCAATTACAATAGTATTTTTTGGTTATTTATTTTGGTGGTGTTACAAGGGTCGGCACAGAATTATTGGCGCAAGGCTGATTTCTCGACTCAGCGCAGTGTAGCAGTCACTACTAATAACTCCAATTATCAGTATTTTACACTGAATAAAAAGGCGTTTGCACGTGCTTTGGAAACCGATAGTAGACGCAGTGAGGCTACCGTTCAGATACCTGATGCCAACGGAACACTCATTACTTATCGCATTGCACCTACGCAGGTTCTTTCGGAAGCAGTTGCACGAAAATATCCTTCTATTAAAACTTTTGTGGGTAAATCAGTAACTGACCCCTCTAAACATATTCGTTTTACGTGGAGCGATTATGGGCTTGATGCTATTATGGAAGAAGAGTTGAGCTATTCGTTTATAGAAGCAGAAGATAAAGAAGGTGTTTATTACAGGGTTTATCGTCGTAAGGATGTTGAAAAAGCATTCATAGACTGTAAAACATTGGATGTGCCTACTCTTTTGCAGGAAAGTAAAGCGGCTCAACGCCCTTCATTTCAGACTAAACCTATGCAACGTACTTTTCGCATTGCAATTGCTTGCACCCACGAATATACTGATTATTTCTGGGGAAAGGCTTCAGCTTTTGCCCAAATAGTCAGTACGCTAAACCGTGTAAATGAGGTCTATGGGCAACAGCTGTCGATTGTTTTTCAGTTAGTTTCGGACGATAGTATAGTATATGAGACTAAAGATACTGACCCTTTTACGGGTATTAACTACGAAAAAGAATGGTACAAAAATAAAGCTCGTGTACTGCAAGAAGTTTTGGACAACAAGATAGGTAATGCTAATTATGATATAGGGCAGTTGTTTCACAATGCTGCAGAAGGAGGTAATGCAGGTTGTATAGGGTGCGTGTGTACCAACGACCTCAAAGGACAGGGATTTTCGTCTTATCCGTTTGCTTACGTACGCAATAGAAGTGCTTTTGATATAGATGTGGTAGCTCACGAGATAGGACATCAACTGGGGGCACGGCATACTTTTTCTTATCGCAGAGAAGATGGGTCGGGGTCGCAGATGGAACCAGGGAGTGGTACTACTATTATGAGCTACGCAGGAGTTACGCGATATTATGATGTACAACAGAATGCTGACCCTTATTTTCATCACCGCACTATTTACGACATTACAGATAACCTACAAGGCAAGTCTTGTGCTACCGAAATTTCTACGGGCAATACCCCTCCTGAGATACCCGACTTGAAAAGCTATACTATTCCGTATGGAACTGCTTATTTATTAGAAGGTACTGCTACCGATGCTGATGGCGATGCGTTGCTTTATACGTGGGAAGAAAGCGACAATTATACAGAAACGGGTAATTATTATTTTTCACCTACAATACGTTCAGGAGCTACGGCACGCTCTATGAAACCCTCAGCACAATCATATCGCTATATCCCGCGTTTGGAGCGTATAGTAGCGGGTACGCTCACCCAGCAGAATCCTAAAAAAGGAGATGCTTGGGAAACAGTGCTCAACATAGGGCGTACCTTGCATTGGACTTTTATGGTTATCGACCGTCCTTTAGCAAGCAATCAAACAGGAAATACAGCTTATAAAACCATTGATGTGGTAGTGAGTGCAGACGCGGGTCCGTTTAAAGTGAGTTCGCATACCGAGCAAAGCACTTGGTATGTAGGACAAAAAGTAAGTTTGCAGTGGAATGTAGCTAATACTGATAAAGCACCTGTGAATGCCGAAAAAGTGAAGATACTCTTTTCGACTGACGGGGGAGTTACTTTTTCGCATACCTTAGCTACGGGCTTACCTAATAACGGGAAAGCTGAAATAAGTGTGCCTGATGCTATTAAAACGCAGCAAGGAAGGTTTATGGTGAAAGCAGAAGAGAACCTATTTTTGGCAGTGAATGCAGGGACTATCACCGTAAAAGAAGATGACGATGTGGATAATGACGGTATACCTTCGCGTATGGATAATTGTCCGACAGTAGCCAACCCTGACCAAGCTGATGCTGATAATGACGGTATAGGCGATGTTTGTGATGAAGATATGGATGGTGATGGAATTTTAAATGTTTTGGATAACTGCCCTACCGTGTCTAACACTACCCAACAAGACACTGACAACGATGGCATAGGAGATGCTTGCGATAACGATATAGATGGAGATGGTTTCTTAAATGACCAAGATAATTGTCCTAATGTATACAATCCAGACCAAGCTGATTTAGACGATGATGGTATAGGCGACGCTTGTGATGACGATGTAGATGGCGACGGAATCCCGAATGCACAAGACCCACAGGTGGATTATGTGCTTATTTCCAACGCTTTTACCCCTAATGGCGATGGGGTGAATGATACTTATGTGATAGCGCGTGCTGAACGATACCCTAATAACACCCTGTATATATTTAATACCTTAGGGCAATTAGTCTACTCGGCTCACGGGTATAAGAACCAATGGGATGGTAAAAAGTTTGACGGTACCTTAGTGCCACGAGGTTCGTATGTAGCCGTTTTCAGCATTGACGGCAGTGAAAAGAACAAGAAACAACTTTGGATTTACATTAATTATTAAGAAGAGAAAAACACAGAATCCTATGAAAAAGATATTATTAAGTATATTGGTAATAGGCACAAGTGCTTTGCACGCACAAGCCACAGACCCTACGTACATTTTTTATCAACAACACGAAAACCTAATAAACCCAGCAGCAGTGGGAATGGAGTTTGGGCATACTATTTCGGTAGATATACGCAACCAGTGGCGAGGAATGACCGAAGCCCCACAAACGCAAACCTTTTTTACTACGCATCGTTTGAGTGACCGTGTGGGGTTAGGTTTTTCATTGGCAAGCAACAAAGTATTTATACAGAAACAAGCAGGCATTTATGCCGATTTCTCGTATGCAATACCCATTTCGTACAACTCGCGATTGATAGGAGGAATTAAATTTGGCGGTGATTTCTATAATATAGACGGAAGTGATATGACGTATTATAACGGCTTGTATAACCAATATTACCCTAATGGCACACGTATGCACCCTACTTATTATTACGACCCTTATTTGCAAACCATTTCAGGAAAGTTCCAGACTAACTTTGGGGCAGGGCTGTATTATGACCACCCTAACTTTTACGTAGGTTTTTCTATCCCTAATATGCTTGCTACCGATAGGGTGCGAATGGATAATGACCAAATGACTTCTTTAGCCGAAACGATGTACTTCTATACCATAGCAGGCTATTACTGGCGTCTTACTCCCGATTTCACTATTAAACCGCGTTTGCAGATGCGCTTAGCCAAAGGCGAATATCCCTCGACCGATATTACAGTAGCAGGAAACTTTTTGGAACGAGCAGAATTAGGGGTTACTTATCGCACAGATAAAGCTGTGAATGCTTATGTATTATTTAATATTCCTAATTATTATGTATCTATAGGCTATGGTTTTGAGAGCTATTTTCAAACCCATATGAATTTACAGTCGCGCAACTCTCACGAGTTTTTGGTGCAATTTAAATGGTAAGGCTAAGAGATGAAGATAAAACAAGGAGTGTTATTGTAATTTAGAATTTAAGTGTTTGAGTTGTTTTTGTTTCTAATTGTTAGTTTATATTGTCTTTACTCAAATATTGGAGCCTTTGTAGTTACAATTTGCTCTTATCCTTTATTAGAAGAAATTATTATCAGAATGAAAAGAAGATTACTTATCAGTGTTTTTTTGTTTATCGCAGGAGCACTACAAGCTCAATCTATACATCCTACGTACATATTTTATCAACAACACCAAAACTTGGCGAATCCAGCTGTAGTGGGTGTGGAAAAAGGGCATACTATTTCAGCAGATATTCGCAATCAATGGCGTGGAATGAATGAAGCTCCCCAAACGCAAACCTTTTTTACCACTCATAAGATAACTGACCGCGTGGGCTTAGGGCTTTCAGTAACCAATAATAAAGTATTTATCCAGAAGCAAACGGGTGTTTTTGGGGACTTTTCTTATAGAGTGCCTATAAACGAACATTCTAATATCGTAGGAGGAATTAAGTTTGGAGGAGAGTTTTATAATATTGATATAAGCCAAATACGCACATATAATCACTTGTACAATACGGGACAGAATGCTACGCGCTACGACCCCTATTTGCAAGATATCTCGGGGAAGTTCCAATTCAACTTTGGAGCTGGAGTTTATTATGAATTGCGTGACTTTTATGTAGGGCTATCTATCCCCAATATGCTTGCTTCTGATAAAGTGGGTATGGAGAATGATGTAATGACTTCCGTCGCCCAGAATATGTTGTATTATGCAATGGCGGGCTATCATTGGCATATCTCTTCTGAATTTACTCTAAAACCAAGCGTACAAATACGTCTTGCTAAAAAACAAGATGCCTCAACAAACTTCACTGTAGCTACTGACTATTTAAACCGTGCTGAGGTAGGGCTTACCTATCGCACTGATAAGGCTTTTAGCTCTTATGTGCTCTTCAATATCCCGAATTATTATTTATCAGTGGGATATGGTTTTGAAACCTACTTTCAAACACATCTCAATTTACAATCGCGTAACTCTCACGAGTTTTTGGTACAAGTGAAGTGGTAGGTGCAAGTCCCACGGGCAATTATTTTACTGTATATTGGAGCGTAGTATACTGTGCCACCCGAAAACCTCCAAGAGGGTTCTCACGAGAATTTCCTTTGTTCACAATATTACCTATGGGGCGCGTAGGAATAGTAAACGGACCTTGTCCTTCTGATAATCTTATAAGCATTTGCACAAATTCTTTGTATTGAGGGTGAATCCGATAAAGTGTTACGTTTACAATATCTCCTTTGTTTAACTTATCATTATTGAGTCCTATCATTATAAAGAAAAACTTATAGTTAGCTATATAGTTGTCATCCAAAGTCCCGTAAGTAATTTTTTTGCTACTACTTTGTGTCAGCCTTACTAAATAAGCATTGGCTACACCATCACTAATACCGTCAAAGTAGAATTTTAACTCTATTTGGTCACCTAAAAAGCCTCCGTTTTCTTTTTGTACTATTTTGTCAGAAGGTATTATAGGAGCTTCAAGCATTTTGCTCTTAGCAGTATAAGTTTGTCCGTTGAGTTCTATGATAAGTTCATAGTCCTTGCCTAACTCAGGAGTGATACCTGCGGGGAATACATAACGGCTACCGCCTTTTAATGTGGCTACGTTATCTGTGGTAATGGTAGAAGTACCGTCCCATAACGAGAGTTGGTACTCTTGCGTCTGGGTTTGAGTATGTGCTTTGATTTTCACAATGGCATTATCAATAGCAGGTGAAGGCGTATCGCCAAAATAGGCTTCCGTATAACTGATGTCCACTACAGGATAGGCTTTTGTTTCTCCTTTCTTCCAATCGAGAGATGCATCAATCACTAACTTTTGAGGAGCAGAGTCCAATTTTAAATCTATGACCTCTTCACAAGAAGTTAAAGCTAAAGCACAGAGAAGTATAATATAAATATTTCTTATTTTCATAGTAAATAGAGGTTTAAGTATTAGAAACTAAAATTATAAGTTACACTGGGTATGATACCAAAAATAGAGAGTTTAACGGCTTCATTTTTATGGGTGTCTAAGTTCTCACGGAAGGAAACACTCACAGCATTCTTGCGGTTGTACACGTTGTAAATACCGAATACCCATTCGCTTTTCCAACGCTTGTTTGGGCGTTGTGGCGTATAGGTAGCCGAAAGATCCAAACGGTGATAAGTAGGCAAGCGGTATTCGTTTCGTTTGCTATAGTCAGGAACACTCATTCCTAAGTAGTTATAACGTCCTACGGGGTAATTAGTAGGTAAGCCTGATTGAAAGTTAAATACAGCTCCGAATGTCCATTTAGCAGAGAGCTCATAGGTAGCCGTAATCGAAACATCGTGAGGTTTGTCGTAGGGAGCACTATACCAGTCGCCGTAGTTGATACCTATTTCTTCAGAGGTACGTCCTTTAGTTTGCATTTCCGATTTTGAGAGTGTATAAGCTATCCACCCAGTGAGTTTACCGGTGTTTTTACGCAATAACAGTTCCAAACCATAAGCTCTGTTTTCCCCTGTTAGCAATACTTGTTCAATTGCTTCGTTAGCAATGAGGTTCGCACCGTCTATATAGTCTAACCGATTTTGCACTTTCTTGTAATAAGTTTCAACCTCTATGCTGTATTTATCGTCCGAGAAGTTAGAAGCATAACCCAACGCCACTTGGTCAGCTAACTGTGGTTTGATAAACTCATCACTGGGTGCCCATACGTTCAAAGGCGAAGGCGAAGCTGTGTTAGAAATCAAATGTACATATTGAGCCGTACGCGCATAACTCGCTTTTATTGATTTATTATCGTTGAAAGCATAACTCATAGTAAAGCGCGGTTCGAAGTTAGAGTACAAATTTATAATACGGTTACTACCGTAGTACTTCGTCCCAATAGGGGTTGCTTTCTGATAGATTTGTCGGCTAGCGTTAAATATCACAGGGTTGTCATCTTTATACACATTTACAGTACGCTTTCCTAAGTGATAGAAAGAGCTCAATCTCACTCCGTACGATACCGTAAGAGCATCTCCTAATTTCTGTTCGGCATCTATATAAAAAGCTGTTTCGGCAGCGTATTTATGGTCAAGAACCTTTTCTTTGATAGTAGAGGCAGGAGATTTAGGGAGGACTTTACCAGGTTTGAAGGTATAATATAGTCCTTGAAATCCATAAGTGAATTTAAACTTCTCTGATACATAGTTCTTGAAATCATATTTTAGGTTGAAATTCTCTATCCCTGAAGTCCATATCATATCAATCCAGTTAAAGTCAAACTTATAGTTGTAATTGCTATAAATAGCAGATAAATTAGAGAAGAGCTTCTCAGTAAATAAGTGATTCCAACGCAAATTCACTAAAGCATTACCATAAGCATTAGTAAGGTTATTGCTCAGTTTAAAAAGGTCTCTACCAAAGTAACCCGAAAGATACAGCGCATTGTTTTGGTTCAGTTGGTAAGAGAGTTTTGTATTGAGGTCGTAAAAGTACATCGAATTTTCATTGTCGCTCAGTTTGAGAAAGAGATGAGCGTAAGAGGCGCGACCTCCTACTAAAAACGACGCTTTGTCTTTCACTATAGGACCTTCCGCAAGTAATCGTGAAGAGAGCACCCCTATGCCCCCTGTAGCGCCAAACTTGTTCTTGTTACCCTCTTTCTGATAAATATCCAAAACGGAAGCGATACGTCCGCCATAACGTGCTGGAATTCCTCCTTTGTAGAGCTTCATATCACGTATAGCATCAGCGTTGAAGACACTCAAAAAACCAAAGAGGTGCGAAGCGTTGAAAATCGTTGCTTCATCAAGAAGCACTAAATTTTGGTCGGCAGCACCGCCACGCACGTTAAATCCTGATGATGCTTCGCCTGCGTTGCTCACCCCTGGCATCTGCATCAGCGTTTTGATAATATCTACTTCACCTACTAGTACAGGCAGTTTCTTCACCGTAGCGATAGGAATAGAAGCTACACTCATTTCAGGCTTGCGTACTGCTGTTTTTTGGGTTGTGGCATTTGCACTTACGTCTACTCCTGTAAGCTGAATAGCCTCAGGCTTCAGTTTGTAATCTTTGCGGATATTCTTGTTTAATACTATAGTTTCTTGGTGAGTACCATAGCCTATATACTCAATGGTAATGGTATATTTGCCTTCGGGCAAGGTAATAGAATAGAACCCGTACTCGTTGGTAGAGGTACCTGTGTGCAGTTCTTTGATGATAAAGTTTACCCCTAAGAGCTTTTCGCCGTTAGAAGCATCAGCAATCGAACCACTAAGGGTGTATTTGTGCTGTGCAAAAACAGCAGTTGTAGCTACTAAAAACAATAGTAGCAAACATTTTCTTTTCATATGTTACTGTTTTTATTTTTCGGTACAAAAGTATAAGACAAGATGTTTATAGCACTTATCTATTTCTTTTAATAAGTTATCAATTTTGTGTCTTTTTGAGTGCAAAGGTATAACAATATTGTGGTTTATACAAAAAACTAATCAATGATTAGTGAAATAATAACCAACGCTTGATTGTTTTTTTACTAAACTTACAACTTCAAAAATCTACTAATTTACCAATTAAAAAAATGCCTGTCGTGCTACGACTGCTTGTGCGGCTCGCACTTTCTATCCACTCTTCCATACAAAAGAGTCAGCAATTAGCCTTACACTAACTGCTGACTCTTATCTCATTTGCTAATTTGCTAATTTTCAAATTTGCTAATTGCCTGTGTGGCTCACACTGCCTGTGTAGCACGCACAATATATCAACAATATAAGCAGATTGACTCCTCCCAAAACGTCTTCTTTATGTTTTATTCTAAGAAAATCAGAAGTTACTTGGTTCATTTTGTACTGCTGAAAAGCTAAAAGTGAAGTTTCGTAAGATAAGGGTATGATAAAAAACTCACCCAATATAAATACTGCGATTGAAAGTATAAGCAATAGTAAGTTTTTCCGAGTTCTTTGGCATAAGTAAATTACAATATTGCCTATAAGGAACAACCACATTCCCTTAATCATTCCCAGTTGAACCATCGCATCTATAAATCGGCGTTGCCATAAGAAGAACGAAGTGTCTTGTGGTGTAGAAAGCATATTCATCGCTATAAAAGCCGAAATATTTCCTATTAATAAACTAAGCCCCAAAATAGCAATAAATTGAGCTGCTCGCTGAAAAAGATTTTTACTTTTCATCTGTTATTCTGTTTTTAATTTCTGAGATGCAAAATAATGCAGAAGTGGTGAGATAAAAATTAACTTGGGGTAATAAATTACATATAGGCTATTCTTCTTCTAATTCTGCTCAATGATTGTGGAGTAACTCCTACAAACGAAGCTATGTATTTCTGTGCTACTCGTTGCTCAATATTTTTATATTGCTTCATAAATTTCGAATAACGTTCTTGCGGACTATCAGTAAGTCCCGAAATGATGTATTGTACTGCTTTGATAAAAGTCTCTTCAAGTAGTAGCCTACCAAACCGTTCACCCTCTTCTATTTCTTTGTAAAACCGTTGCAAATTACCGTAAGAAATCATTTGCAAAACACTATCTTCAAGTGCAATGATTGTTTTCTGTGAAGGTGTTTTAGTTATAAAACTCTCATAGTCGCAAACAAAAGTATTCTCTTCGTTAAAGTGTATAGTAAGTTCTTTCCCATCATAATTCATAAATTGCCTCAGTAATCCCTTGTTTACATAACAGAAATGCCTACAAACTTTACCTTCTTGTAGTAGTACCTCTCCTTTGGCAAGATACAAAGGCTCAAAAAGCTCTTCTATAAGAATACAGTCCTTTCCCGATAGAGCTATATATCCCCTTATCTTGTTTAAAAGTAATTCGTATTTCATCTTCCATACAAAAAAGTCAGCAATTAGCTTTACACTAACTGCTGACTCTTATCTCATTTGTTAATTCTTTAATTGTCTTTAATTGTCAGTGCGACTCGCACCGGCTCGCACTATTTTCCTTTACCACCGATAGCAGGGTCTTTCATTCCCTCTTCAATCATAGTGTAGAATTGGTCAAGCTTAGGCAATATCACAATACGAGTACGACGGTTTAAGGCACGTCCGTTAGCATCACCATTGCTTGCTAAAGGCACGTAATAGCTACGACCGGCTGCAGTCATACGTTCAGGAGCAACTCCAAAGTCTTTTTGTAATACACGTACAATCTCGGTAGCACGCATTACGCTCAAATCCCAGTTGTCACGAATACAACTTGTTTTGATGTTTACGTTATCGGTGTGTCCTTCCACCATAAACTCAAAGTCAGGTTTATTTTTAACCACTTTTGCAACTTTTTCAAGTACGCTCTTTGCGTTTTTAGAAATAGTGTAGCTACCACTGCTGAAAAGCATCTTATCAGAGATATTGATAAATACCACACCTTTTTCTACTTTGATGTCTACATCTTGGTCGTCTAAGTTACCCAACACTCCTTTGAGGCTTTGTACCAAGGCGAGGTTTATTGAGTCACGACGGGTAACAGCATCGCGCAAATTCTTGATAGTTAAATCTTTTTCACGCAAGCTTTCCAATGATTTTTCAAGGTTCTCAGCACCTTTTTGGGTAAGCGTAGTAAGGTTACCCATATTGTTGATGAGCTGCTGATTGTTTTCTTTGAGCAAGTCGTTCTGATTTTTCATACTCTCCAACTTGTGAGTCAAGTTGTTCTTTTCGTCTAAACACATATTGAGTTTTACGGTAGCAGTGTTTAGTAAATCCTCAGTCTGTTTGTTTCTTGCTTCTAATTCAGCATACTTCTTTTTGGATACGCACGATGTGGTAATCAATCCCAACACCGACATTGCGATAATAAATTTTTTCATATAGTTTATGTTTTAAAATTAATCAATAGGCAAATGTACGCCTTTTTTTATTATTGTGCAATAAAAATGCCAACTTTTCGTCTTATTTGTTTTTTGGCTTCTCTTTAGCCTTCTCTTTTCCCGCCTTATTCTCTTTTTTAAGCGACGGATTTGCAAGCAGATTTTCCTCCTCGTCTATCTCCTCAGGAGTCTTCATTCCCTTAATTTTCTTGGGTTTTATTTTCTTCTCCGCATCGCTAAAAATCTCTTCTTTACTGCGGATACGTTCATCACCTCGCCATATAAATTCCTTAAACTTACGGTCGTTCACGTGTAATTTATCGTCTGGGTATAAATTCCCCGATGGTTGTGTAATAAACACCGTTTGTTGTATTTGCTGGTCTTTGTTTAAATAGAGCTTAATATGACTACAAGTCAGTTTGTTGATACCTACCAGCTCCTTAGCGTCGTTATACACGTAATAAATAGACTCGGTATTCTGCAAAAAGTCTATTTGTCGCAAAACATTTTTCTTGAATTTGCCATACAAGAACTTACCTTTCACTTGGTTATAGCCATCGCCCAAACTGTCTTTCTCTACCACCAGTGCGTTGTTAAACACTTTTAAAGAGTCCAGTTGCTCGGTCTTCGTATTGGCAATCAGGTGAATATTGTCACCCGTCATTTGGCTTTCGCCTGTCCACGCTACAGGTTTGCCCACCATTTGGGTCAGCCCATTAGCCTCGTCAGAGTGAATTGAATCGCACTTGGCTTGCATATCACTTTTGAAAATACGAGCATCGGGGTAAGCGCGAATCACGCGGTGTTGCGGTTTGCCAGTAACCAAAATGCGCTTGCCGTGCATATACATCGAGTCTTTCTCCACTAATGTGATTACCACTGCCTTTTTGGTGATAAACATCGAATCTTTTGCCTTGTGAATTTCGCCGTAATGCCCTCGTACAAAGGTCTTGTTTACCGTGTCCGAAATGAAGATATTGTTAGAACCCGAAGAAAACTGACGGCGTTTATCAAAATACAAACTGTCGCCCACCAAGGTTTTCAGGTCGTATTCTATCTTGGCGTGCTTCATAAAATAACCCAATTGTCGACGCGTATCGTAAAAACCTCGCTCGCAATACACTTTGTAATCAGCGCCCACAATGGTAGTTTTGCCGTAAAAATAGGCGTTGCCCGAATTGTGATAATAGTCCAACACCTGCGAATTAACCGTAAAATCTCTATTGACAATCTTTACCGAATTGGTAAATTGGTTTTTCTTGGTCGTTACGTAATACTTTCCTGTTTTACTGGTGAGCTCATTTTCAGGGTCAGTAATTTTTCCGAAATTGTTGTAATAAGCCTCCTGAGAGTTGCGGTCGAAGAAGAGTTCTTGGGTTTCCAGCGTCATATTCCCATTGCGCAATAGCACGTTCTCGCGGGCTACAGCTGTTTTAGTATTCCCTTTATACGATACGTACTGACTGTTCATTTGTAGCGTGTCGCCTTGTTGTAGCACTACATTGCCGTGTGCAATCACCTCGTTTTTCTCCTCGTAGAGCACAGCCAAATCGCACCACACGTCTAATCCTTGATGTCGAAACTGTACCCGTTGTCCGTCCGATTTAAAGATAGTAGCCCCAGGGTATTTCTCATTGTCAATTGTAAATTCCCCCCCGTAGATAATTTCGATACGGCGGGTCTTGCTATTGTCATTCTGAGCCCAAAGGTTAGTACAAAAGGTTAATAAACAAGTGAATAATATATAGTAATACGTTTTTTTCATTCAAATTCATTCCAATGATGGTGCAAAGATACGAAAATAATCATAAATGCCAATACATCTATGCCCCACACATCAATTTTTATACCATTCTCTTCCAGTTTACAGCCTTTACGGTTTCTATATTCCTCCTTTTTCGTCTCTATATACTTTCGTTTTTCCAGTCTTCACCCTTCGCTTAATTAACACTTTTTAACTTTTTAATCTTCGCTCTTAATCCCTCATTCTTAACTACTTATATACCCTTTCTATACCAATCGTCCAAGATTCGTATAAGCTTCCTATAAGCTTTCTATAAGCTAACTATACCATAACCCTATCTTCGATACTTTCCGATTCCCTCCGAGATTCTCCGATAACACACCTTTGCAATCCCTACAAAACCTTCTCCATTTTCTCATTCTCTCATTCTCTCATTCTCTCATTCTCTCATTTTCTCATTTTCTCATTCTCTCATTCTCTCATTTTCTCATTTTCTCATTCTCTCATTTTCTCATTTTCTCATTTTCTCATTCTCTCATTTTCTCATTCTCTCATTTAATTTAAATTTGGTGGTTGAGTATTAAATTCGTACCTTTGCACTCTATTATATCACGTAGCAAGTAAATGAACAATAACACCCCCTATCATACTCCTGTACTCTTAACGCAAAGCATTGAGGGACTGAATATCAAAGATAATGGCACTTATGTCGACGTTACCTTTGGTGGTGGAGGGCATTCGCGCGAAATCTTAAAGCACCTCGGTAAAAACGGACGCCTCTATGCGTTCGACCAAGATGCCGACGCCCTTAATAATACCATCGATGATGAACGTTTTACTCTTATTCAGCAAAACTTTAAGTATCTGCGTCAGTATTTGCGCTTTTACGGAGTAACACAAGTAGATGGGGTTTTGGGTGATTTTGGGGTTTCCTCTCACCAGTTCGATGTAGCTGAGCGTGGTTTCTCTACTCGTTTTGAAGGTACACTCGATATGCGTATGAACCAGCAAGCTCCTCTTTCAGCCCAAGAAGTCGTCAATGAGTATGGCGAGATAGAACTCACTCATATCTTTTTTCAATATGGCGAACTGAAAAATGCCAAAGCAATAGCCCGTGCCATAATCAGTTACCGAGAGCAGAAACCAATACGCTTAGGCAGTGAACTACAAGAGGCAGTAAAAGCTCTTTTGCCTAAATTTAAAGAGAACAAAGTGTTAGCACAAATCTATCAAGCCATTCGTATAGAGGTAAATGCCGAAATAGAAGCTTTGGAATCATTTTTGCTACAACTCCCTGCCGTAGTCAAGCCACAAGGGCGTATCAGCCTTATCAGCTATCATTCACTCGAAGACCGCTGTGTAAAACGCTTCATTCGAGACGGACAGTTAGAAGGAGCTCCTGAGAAAGATTGGTATGGCAATGTGTCAGTACCCTTTAAAAAAGTAGGCGGTCTCATCACTCCTGATGATACTGAAATAGCACAAAACAGCCGTGCCCGTAGTGCCAAACTCCGTATCGCCGAACGTTTAAATTCATAACTGAAAAAAATGGGAAAAGCCACTGATGAAATAAAGAATATATTGCGAGGAAAATTTTTGGTAGAAGGTAAAGAAGCTACCCGAAATTGGTTCTTCATAAGCTTCCTTTTTGCTTTGGGAGTTATAATGATAGCTAGCTCGCATATGGTAGACCGCAAAGTACACCAAATAGCTAAGCTCAACGACGAAGTAAATGAGCTCAAGAGTGAATTCGTCGATGTGCGTTCGCGTTTGCAGAAAGTGCGTTTGGAGTCTACGCTTTTAGAACAATTAGAAAGCAAAGGACTCAAACAACCCGAAAAACCACCACAAAAGATAAAGGCAATTGTAGAAGAGTAATCTTTCAGATAATAGATAATACAAGTAGAAAGAAGCATTGGAAAAAAACGATAAAAAGATAACATCGCGCACTTATTTGGTAGCCATTATGATGCTACTGATGATAGGTGTCATTGCGGTAAAGCTCATAAAAATACAAATTGACGGTGATGAGTATCGCGCCAAAGTAGACGAAACTACCTTGCGAGAAGCTGATATTATCCCCAGTCAAGGTAATTTGTATTCTGATGATGGTAGCTTGCTTGCCACTTCGGTAACTCGGTATGATATCCGTTGGGACGGTATTGCGCCTTCCAGAGCTAATTTCAATAGGTATGTAAAACCCCTCAGCGATTCGCTTTCGCGTATGTTTGGAAAACCCAATAGCTATTACTTAAATCTCTTTAAAAAAGAACGTAGCTTAAAGAATCGTTATATGCTCGTAGCCACTAATCTGGGTTATAGCGAGTACTCCCGAATCAAGAAATTCCCCCTCTTCAATAAAGGTCCTTATAAAGGCGGTATTATTGTCGAGCGCAATATAAAACGCGAATATCCATTAGGAGGGATTGCACACCGCAGTATCGGCTATGCCCGTACTGATGAAACAGGCTATACTACCCGTGTAGGTTTGGAAGGTGCTTATGCCAGCTATTTGTTAGGAACCAAAGGTCGACGCGTAGAACAAAAAATAGCACAAGGACAATGGAAACTTGCCAGTGGTTTTAATATCATCGAACCTAAGGACGGCTACGACGTAGTGTCTACCATCAATATTAATATCCAAGATATCGCTCACCACGCTTTGCTTACACAACTTAAAAAATACAAAGCTCAGCACGGTTGTGTGATAGTAATGGAGGTGAATACAGGTGAAATAAAAGCTATTTCTAACTTAGAGCTGAATACTAGAAACGATACGTATTCTGAGCGTTATAACTTTGCTATTGGTGAAGCACACGAACCTGGTTCAGTCTTCAAACTAATGACGGTAGTAGCCGCTATGGAAGCCCGCAATATCGATACGACTTATGTAGTAGATATCAAGGAAGGAAAACAACAGTATTACGATAAGACTTTTCAAGACTCTCAGCATAGGTTTACAGGAAATATAAGTCTAAACAAAGCTTTTTCGGTCTCTTCTAATGTCGGAATGACTGAACTCGTGCATAGCCTTTTTTCAAAATCTCCTTCTGATTTTACTACCAAGCTCATTCAAATGAACCTAAATCAACCCTTAGACTTACCTATTTTAGGCGAAGGTATTCCCTATATCCCTACACCTCGCGACAAAATATGGAGTGGGGTAACGCTTGAGTCAATGGCAATAGGTTATTCCGTAAAACTTACTCCTTTGCAAAGCTTAGCTTTTTATAATGCAATTGCCAACGGAGGAGTAATGGTCAAACCTCGAATGATAAAAGAAGTAAAGGAATGGAATAAAACAGTAGAGAAGTTTAATGTGGAGATTATCAATGGTAAAATATGTTCTAAACAAACAGCCGACCGTGCCAAGGGACTATTGGCTAATGTAGTAGAACGTTCCTACGGTTCAGGGCATCGTCTCCATTCTCCCGATTTCTCAATGGCAGGTAAAACAGGTACAGCTCGTAAGAACTATGCTAGTGCCGATAAGAGTAAGCTTAGCTATATATCTTCATTTGCAGGCTTCTTTCCTGTCGATAACCCGAAATACTCTTGTATAGTGGTAATTCACGAACCCGATAAGAGTGTAGGTTTTTATGGTGCCGATGTATCAGGTCCTGTATTTAAGAGTATTGCTCATAAAATCTATACCAATTCGCTGTTGATGGATACGGTAGAAAATGTAGATAAAATATCAGCGAGTACCACAACAAACTACGAAGATTACTACGCCAAAGCTGCTAAGTACAAAACTATAATGCCCGACCTTAGCGGTATGAATGTAATGGACGCTGTTGCTCTCTTGGAGAATATGGGATTACGAGTGAAATTCTCAGGTGAAGGTAAAGTAAGTGCACAATCAATTGCCAAAGGCACTAAAGTACCCCGCAATATAGTAGTAGTGTTACAATGTGGTAAATTAGAGAATTAGCTGACGTGCTAATATACTAATTTTACACTCTGCATTCTATTGTACATTTGTACCCTACAAACTCCAACCAGTCCTACTGGTCTGTATTATCCGATTTAAACTAACAACTAAAAAATAATGCTTTTTGATGATTGGAAAGACAAAGACCCTTTAGAAGTTTCTCCTACTTTACTTTGGGACTACGACCTCTCTACCTTTGATTGGGAGAAAGGTAAAGTAATAGTCGTACAACGCATTGTAGAAAGGGGGTGGGACAACGATTTTTATGCCGCTATGCAATTGTATGGAGGCTTGGAAGCGTTTATAGAAATAGTAAAACAAGTGCCTTACCTAAACGAAAGAGATATGAATTTCGTTTCAAAGGCATTTCAAATAGATTTAAACGATTTACAATGTTACAAGAACAAACAGTACCGGGAGCAACTTTTGAACTCCTGAAAATCTTGATGAAAGATGAAAAGCTGAATAAATTCTATTTAGCTGGAGGTACTGCTATAGCCCTGTATTTAGGACATCGCACTAGTATTGATTTAGATTTGTTTTCGTTAGAAGATTTTGATAATACTGAATTAGAGTTCTATCTATCTCAGCAATATAACTTTCTTACTGACAATAAGGCTCGCAGTACTCTAAAAGGAAGTATAGAAGGAGTTAAAATAGACTTTATTACTTTTAATACTCCTTTGTGCGAACAGATACAAAACATAGGAGGTATAAGGCTATTCAGTTTGCAGGATATTATTGCAATGAAACTCTTAGCTATTGCCGATAATGGTACGCGGTTGAAAGATTTTATTGATATAGCCTATTTGTCGATGCAATTTTCTTTTGATGAGATGCTCTCATTTGTAGCTTATAAATTTCCTAATAAAAATCTACAAATATACCGAAAAGCTCTTTTGTTTCATAATGATATTTATTTTGATGTCCCTATTCAACTCACTGAAAAGAAATACCAATGGGGAAAGATAGCAAAACGCCTCGATGAAATGGTTACTTCTCCTAAGAAAGTTTTTGAACATTCGCCTTTGTAAAATGACACTGACAAATAGAAAAATTGGTTAATTACTAATTAACATTATGAACTTAAAAACATTACTTAAAAACATCACTATAAAAACTTCCCTTTATGTGGAAGATAAAGATATTACCTCCGTTTGCTTCGACTCTCGAAAGGCGGAAAAAGGAAGTATGTTTGTTGCCATCACGGGTACGCAATCTAACGGACACGAATACATAGACCAAGCTATACGCAGTGGCGCAACCGCTATTGTATGTGAGCAATTACCTCAACAACCTTTGCCTGGTGTAAGTTATATAGTAGTCCCCAATAGTCATAGTGCTTTAGCCTTGATTGCAGCTAACTTCTATGGCAATCCTTCTGAAAAACTTATCTTAGTAGGCGTAACAGGCACTAACGGAAAGACTACCATTGCAACGCTTCTCTACCAATTGTTTAGAAAAGCAGGACAAAAAGCGGGGTTGCTCTCCACAGTGGCGGTATACGTAGACGACCAGTGCTTTGAAGCAACTCACACTACCCCCGACCCTCTTCAACTGAATCATTATCTGCACTTAATGGTAGAACAAGGGGTGAAATATTGCTTTATGGAAGTGAGCTCTCACGGCATCGACCAGCATCGTACTGAAGGACTACAGTTCGCAGGAGGTATCTTCACTAACCTCACCCGCGACCACCTCGATTATCACAAGACCTTCGCTGCCTATCGCGATGTGAAAAAGCGCTTCTTTGATGCGTTACCCGCTACCGCTTTTGCCTTAGTAAACAACGATGATAAGAATGGGGCTTTTATGCTACAAAATACCAAAGCCCAAAAGAAAACATACGCACTCAAAACTCACGCAGATTATAAGGCATATATCATTGAGAGCAGATTTGACGGCTTGCTGTTGCGTATCAATCAGCACGAGGTATGGACAAAACTCATAGGTGAGTTTAATGCTTATAACCTTTTGGCGGTATATGCTACAGCTACTCTATTGAGTATTGACGAAATTGAGGCTCTTACTCTTATCAGCGCCATAGAACCTGTGGCAGGACGTTTTCAGTATGCAGTATCGGCTACGGGAGTGATTACCATAGTGGATTATGCTCATACCCCCGATGCCCTTGAAAACGTTCTGAAAACCATTAACGATATACGCACTCACAACGAGACCCTCACTACTGTAGTGGGCTGTGGAGGCAATCGCGACAAAGGTAAACGTCCTATAATGGCTGATATAGCTACAACCCTCAGCGATAATGTAATCCTCACTTCCGACAATCCTCGCAACGAAGAACCTGAGACAATTCTTTCCGAAATGCAACAAGGGGTACAGCCACAATACTTTCACAAAGTACAAACCATCACCGACCGTCGTCAGGCAATACAATCCGTTTGCAAGAATGCCAAAAAGGGAGACATCATTCTCATCGCCGGTAAGGGACACGAAACTTACCAAGAAATTAAAGGCGTTAGACACCATTTCGACGACTTTGAAATTGTACGGGAATACTTGGAGCTCTATAAGAAATAAGATTAGGTTTTAAGAGGGGAGTTTTTAAGTATTTACATCATTATAAAATTAAACTTTTCCAAGAACTTAAAGCTCTTGGAAAAGTTTATTATGCCACTACTTTGTTTTAAGATTTAAATTGTGTATATTTATTTTCCTTATACGACGTTCATTAAGATAAAAAAAGCTCCAACTTTGTTGGAGCTTTTTTCGTGACCTCGACAGGATTCAAACCTGTAACCTTCTGAGCCGTAATCAGATGCGCTATTCAGTTGCGCCACGAGGCCATTGTTGTTCTTGTTTTACGGGTGCAAAGGTACGACCTTTTTTGAAACCTGCAAACTTTTTCACAACTTTTTCACAAATTATTTTCTTCTTACTTTACTTGCACTCTCCAGCCGAAGGGATCTTCAGCCTTGTTATACTGAATGTTAAGTATCGCTTGTTTGATTTTATCGGTATATAATTCAGCAGGACGATTTACGCTGTAATCTTTGCCTTTATAGCCAAATCCAGATATAGGGCTAATCACAGCTGCCGTTCCACAACCAAATGCTTCTTTCAATTCACCTTTTTCAGATGCTTCGATAAGTTCGGTTACTTTCACGGGGCGTACTTCGGTTTTGATACCTAATTTTTCGGCTACTGCAATGATACTTTTACGAGTTACCCCATCGAGAATACGCTCACTGGTAGGGCAAGTAACAAGGGTATCACCAAAACGGAACCATAGGTTCATTGTACCTGCTTCTTCTAAGAATTGGTGTGTAGCATCGTCTGTCCACATCACTTGTTGGTAACCTTCATTGGCAGCTTCTTGGGTAGGGAAAAACTGACCTGCGTAGTTACCTGCTGCTTTAGCAAAACCAAAACCTCCATTAGCAGCACGGCTATAATAGTCTGCTATTTTTACTTTTACATCGCCTTTGTAATAAGCTTGTACAGGGGCAGTAATAATCATAAAGAGGTAGTTTTTAGCAGGAGCCGCTTGTACGCCAGCAGTAGTAGCAATCATAAATGGGCGCAAATAGAGGGCATTGCCAAATCCGGGTTTTATCCACTCACTATCAATATCTACAAGAGTACGGAGAGCTTGGTCAAACCATTCTTCAGGAAACTCAGGCATTGCCAAGCGTGAGCAGGATTTATTGATACGTTTGTAGTTTTCTTGCGGACGGAATAGAAAAACGTGTCCGTTGTCGTCCTTATAAGCTTTCATTCCCTCAAAAACAGCTTGTCCGTAGTGAAATACGCTTGCTGAAGGCTCAAGGGTTATAGGAGCATAAGGTTTGATGGTTGGGTTTTGCCACTGTCCATCTTTGTATTCACAGATGAACATATGGTCAGCAAAAGTTTTACCAAAACTCAGTTTTGAAAAGTCTATCTGGTTAATACGACTTTCTTTTACTTTTTCAATCTTTAAATTCATATTGTTTTAGTTTTTGATTTTGTCTAAATTTTTGTCAAAGGTACAAAATATTTTTTAACTTTGTCGCGTAAAACACAAAAATCTTTACCTATATTTTTCAACACACTAACTATTAAACGATTACTTGTTATCTTTTATCTTTTACCTGAATAATGACTCACGAACTTATAAAAACCTCTGATGGCTCTACTAGTCTTTATATTCCACAGTTAGACGAGACCTATCACTCAGTACACGGTGCGCTTCAAGAAACCCAACACGTGTTTATCAAAAACGGATTGCAACTGTTTGACCATCAAAGCATCTCTATCTTAGAAATTGGCTTTGGTACGGGGCTTAACGCTTTGGCTACTTACAAGGAACACGAATCCTTGCAACTGAATATTCGTTACGAAACGGTAGAAGCCTACCCACTTTCGTGTGACGAAGCCTCGCAAATGAACTTTCCACAGATGCTCAACGCTCCAGCACTCGTGCCCGTTTTTGAGCAGATGCACCGTTGTGAGTGGAACAAACTCATTACCATATTACCCTCTTTTAGTTTCAAAAAGCGATTACAACGTTTTGAAACTATCAACGATACCGATACTTTCAACCTTATTTATTTCGATGCTTTTGGGGCGCAAGTACAACCTGAATTATGGCAAGAAGCTATTTTCCAACGAATGTACACTGCTCTCAAACAAGGAGGCTATTTGGTAACCTACGCTGCCAAAGGCTCTGTACGCCGTGCGATGCAAGCTTGTGGCTTTACGGTGGAGCGATTGCCTGGTCCGCCTATGAAAAGGGAAATGTTACGCGCTCACAAGGATTAAAACCTAAATGTCCGTTTTCCACATACAAAGGAAAAGGTATATTGTTTGTATACAGCATTCCCGTGCCTAAGCCTTGGGGCATTGAGCTGTGAAGTGTGTACGTCCACTGTGCGATGGCATTGAGCCCTATATTGCTTTCCAAAGCCGAGGTTACCCACCAACCTATGCCTAATGTTTCGGCGAGGGTTATCCATTCTTCAGAACCTCTATAACCTCCTATAAGCGAAGGTTTTAAAATGATATACTGCGGTTGTATCTCTCTCAGAAGTCGTTGTTTTTCTTCCCTTGTAAATACCCCTATCAGCTCCTCGTCTAGGGCGATAGGCAGAGGTGTTTGCTCACATAGTTCAGCCATCGCTTCCCACTGTCCTGCCCGTATAGGTTGCTCAATAGAGTGTAATTGCAAAGTAGCCAAGCGTTCTAAATACCTCAGTGCCTCAGTTGCTTGAAACGCACCATTAGCATCTACCCGTATTTCTATATCGCTTGCCGAAAACTCATTGCGCAAGGCTTTCAAGATACGGTATTCTTCTTCAAAGTCAATCGCTCCTATCTTCATTTTGATACAGCGAAAACCCTGAGCGAGTTTCTCTTTTATCTGCGCTTTCATAAAGTCGGGAGAGCCCATCCAAATGAGTCCATTGATAGGTATAGCGTCTTTTCCCTTCGTAAAGTTCGAAGGAAAGAGCTCGTACCAGTGTGGAGCTGCTACCGACCTAAAGGCTTGTTCCACACCAAATTGTATAGACGGAAAAGTCTTGAGCTCTTCTAATAAAGCCTTTTCTCCCAAGTGTAAGTGTTGTTCTACCCATTGCAATTTAGCCTCATAATCAGGTACGTCATCGGCACTAAGCCCACGAAAGAGGTTGCATTCTCCTATGCCTTTTTTGCCCTCTTGTTCTATTACCAAAAAAAAGGTCTCTTTGGAGGTAAGAACCCCTCTTGATGTCCCTGAAGGACGTTTAAAATTGAGAATGTGTTTAATCATAATTTGGTGCGAGCCGCGCGAGCATTTTATCAATTTTCTAATTTTTTAATTGCTAACTACTAATTTTCTATAGTTTTTATCTATTTGTATCAATTCGACTGTGGTATAAGTATTAGGCAAGTATTTTTCAACCTTTTCCGCCCATTCAATAAAACACCAATCGCCCGAATAGAGGTATTCTTCGAAGCCAATATCAAAAGCCTCTTCCTCGTTTTTAATACGGTAGAAATCGAAGTGGTAAATACGACTATCAGCACCTTCATAAGGGTTCACAAGGCTAAAAGTAGGGCTACTCACATTGTCTGTACTACCTAAGGTACGCACCAAGGCTTTGATGAGTGTTGTTTTGCCAAATCCCATTCCTCCTCTGAAAATCACCACTTTGCAGTGTAAGTGAGGAAGAAGTTTTTTTGCAATTGTATCGATATCCGCTAAAGTGTAGGTAAATTCCATAACGTTATTTTTGAGGGCAAAGTTAGCAAATAATTGCGAATGACCTTCGTTCGACATTGAAAAGAATTTTTAATGTTATATACAAAAATCTTAAAAAATCAAAAAATGGAAATTAACTGAATTATAGAAATTATATTATTTTTAACTATTGTATATCAAGTGTTTATATACCTTTTGTATAACAATCTTCCAAGATTCGTTCAAGGTTCCTATAAGCTTCCTATAAGCTAAGTATAAGTTATCTCCTAAATTTAAAAGTTCTTTTTATTTTAAAAAATATTCTTTTTCTCTTTTTTGTTTTCAAAAACTTTCGTATCTTTGACCCAAAATTAGTAGTTGCTAATTGTTATTCTCAATTATTCATTGAATATGATATATATAGAATTATTAATCGTGCTCCTCGCTATCTTTGTAGGAGCCAGAGTAGGAGGTATTGGGCTCGGTATCTTCGGTATGATAGGTTTAGGAATTCTAGTTTTTTGTTTCGGACTCAAACCTGGCGATCCGCCTATCGATGTAATGCTTATCATTGTAGCAGTTATTACAGCGGCTGCTACCTTGCAAGCAGCGGGAGGTTTAGATTATTTGGTGAAGGTAGCCGAGAAAATTCTGCGCAAAAATCCCGCTATGATTACCTTCTTGGCGCCTGTAGTCTGTTACTTTTTTACTTTGTTTTCAGGTACAGGTCACATTGCCTATTCGCTTTTGCCCATCATCTCCGAAATTGCTACCGATAGCAAGGTACGCCCTGAGCGTCCCCTTTCTATATCGGTAATAGCTTCGCAACAGGCTATTACAGCCAGCCCTATTTCGGCAGCTACAGCCGCTTTACTTTCAGCTGAGCTCTTAGGTAGTAAAGGTATTACGCTGGGCAATATCCTGATGGTGTGTATTCCCGCTACGATTATCGGGGTGATTGTAGGTGCTATAGCCGTGAGTTTTATGGGCGTTCCTCTCGAAAAAGACCCTGAATACCAACGCCGTTTACGTGAAGGTCTTTTAGAAAAAGAAAGTCATACCGCTTTGCAAATGACCGGTAAAGACCTGCAAAGAGCCAAAACGTCAGTGATTATATTCCTTATAGGAGTCCTCTCTATCGTACTTTTTGGTTCTATTGATAGCCTCCGTCCATCTTTTGAAGTAGGAGGTGAGAAAGTGCAAATGGGAATGACCCAACTCATCGAAATTATAATGATGTCTATCGCTGGCTTGATGATTATCTTTGCTCGAGTGGACATCAACAAAGCAGTAAAAGGCTCGGTATTTATTGCAGGTATGCAAGCCGTGATAGCTATTTTTGGGATTGCTTGGATGGGCGATACCTTTTTCAATGGCAATATTGAGTTCTTCAAAATGCACATCGAACAAATAGTTACACAATATCCTTTCCTTTTTGCAGTAGCTCTTTTTGTAATGTCTGTTCTTTTATTTAGTCAAGCCGCTACGGTACGAACTCTTTATCCGTTAGGGATTGCCTTAGGCATTCACCCAATGGCAATGATAGCAATGTTCCCTGCTGTGAATGGCTATTTTTTTATCCCTAATTATCCTACCGTAGTTGCTGCTATCAATTTCGATAGAACTGGCACCACTCGCATAGGCAAGTACGTGCTGAACCACTCGTTCCAAATTCCTGGTTTTGTAGCTACTATTGTAGCCATTGCGGTAGGTTACCTAATAATTATGTTTATGTGAAATATCTAATTTCTAATTCTTAACTTTCCATTCAAAACTAATAACTAAAATTATATATGATGACATTGATGAAAAAAATTGCCCTCTCATTGCTCTTAATGATGACTGTAGCAGTCTTTGCGCAACAAAAGCCAAAGATTCGTATTTTAGCTACTGGCGGTACTATCGCTGGAGTAAGTAAATCGAATACTGAAACCAACTATAAAGCTGGTGAGATCGGTATTTACCAACTCTTAGACGCAGTACCTGAAGTGAAGAACGTAGCCAATGTAAGTGGTGAACAGATTGTGAAAATCGGTTCACAAGATATGAACGATGAGGTATGGCTCACCCTTGCCAAACGCATCAATCAATTGCTCAACAAAGAAGGATACGACGGAGTGGTAATCACTCACGGTACCGATACAATGGAAGAAACCGCCTACTTCCTCAACCTTACCGTACACAGCAAAAAACCTGTGGTAATGGTAGGAGCAATGCGTCCTGCTACCGGTATGAGTGCCGATGGTCCTCTAAACCTCTATAACGCAGTAGTAACTGCTGCCGATAAAAATGCTATGGGACGTGGAGTAATGGTTTGTATGAACGATATTGTACTTGATGCTAAAGATGTGATTAAAACCAATACTACAGCTGTCGAAACTTTCCAAGGTGCTAACTATGGCAAATTGGCATACATTCACAACGGTAAGGTATTCTTTAATCGTACTCCTGAAAACAAACACACTTATCAATCAGTGTTTAATGTTGATAATTTGAAACAATTGCCTAAAGTAGGTATCGTATACAGTTATTCTAATGTATCTGAATTACCAATGAAAGCTTTTATGGACGCTAAATTCGATGGTATTGTACACGCAGGAGTAGGTAATGGTAACCTCTATCACACTATTTTCGATTTGGCAGTAAAAGCTAGAGAGCAAGGCATTCAGTTTGTGCGTTCTTCACGCGTACCTACAGGAGCAACAACTCTCGATGCCGAAGTAGACGATGCTAAATATCAATTTGTAGCTTCACAAACACTCAACCCACAAAAAGCTCGTGTTCTATTGATGTTGGCACTCACTAAAACTAAGGATTGGAAACAAATCCAAAAATACTTTAATGAATATTAAGATTTAGTCTTTAATCGTTAGTACTTAGCTAACGATTAAAGACTAACAATTAACGACTAATTTATACTATGAAAAAAATATTATTGGCAATGAGCCTTCTGGTAGGAGGTGTTGCCACTGCACAACAAGATTTGCAAGACCAAATCAACCAATTGAGGGCAGAAATTGACCAGTTAAAAGCTACTGCTCCTGCGCCTCTACCTATGTCACAAGATGGAGAAGAAAACCCTATTCATAAGAAGTTTAATATGTACTTCAACTTTCAATCGAGCTTTGATCTTGAAAAAGTAAAAGACCAAGATATGACTGCTCAATTCAAAGCGCGCCAATTGCGATTGGAGGTTCGAGGTGATATTACCGACCGTATTTTCTACCGCTTCCGTCATCGTTTGAACAAATCAAATGCAGGAACTTCTTTGGATAATCTCGCCAAAGCTACCGATATGCTCTATGCAGGTTTCCGTTTAGACGATAAATGGGCACTCACTGCAGGTAAAATGTGCCAAGCGTGGGGAGGTTTTGAGTTTGACCTAAACCCAATGAACATCTATGAATATTCTGATTTCGTAGACCATATGGATAATTTTATGTTAGGTGCGATGATTACTTATGCCCCTAATAAAAATCACGAGTTTAATTTCCAAATTACCGATGTGCGTAATGATAGTTTTGAAAAACTATACGCAGGAAGTAGCTTTGAAGCAAGCAAATCACCACTTACTTATATTTTTAACTGGAATGGTAGTTTCTTTGATAATAAATTGCAAACACGTTGGGGAGCAGGGATTCAGCAAGAGGCTAAAAATATAGCCAATTCGATGGTTATGTTGGGTACTAAGCTAAACTTACCTAAGTTTCAAGTCTTCTTCGATTATATGATGGCTTATGAAAACTTAGACCGTTTGCAATACGCTTCTGTTTATACCACAACAGCCGTAGCTGTTCCTGCTTATTTAGAAGATACATCTTATAATTCTTTTGTAGTAAAAGCCGAATACCAGCCTATTCCACAACTGAATATTTTTGCACAAGGAATGTATGAAATGGCTGATGTGAAAAATAGTAGTCTCCCTTCTGGGGCTTATAATAACAACTATCGTTCTTATGGCTATTATGCAGGGGTTGAATATTTGCCTTTTGAAAAGCAAGATTTGCGTTTCTTCTTGGCTTATATAGGGCGAGCATATGATTATGAACACCAACCGCTTTCTCCTATGTTAGATAAAAATAGAGTAAGTATTGGTTTGATGTACCGTATTAAGGCATTTTAGTGAATAGTGGATATAGCTGTTAAACATATTACATTACAACAATTCTCCACACCTGTACGTGTGGAGAATTATTGTGTATTTATATTTCGAGGAGAAGGAACTATTGCCGTAGATACGGTGCCCTATTCCTATGAAGGTAATACACTACTTTTTCTATCACCTTATCAATATTTTCAATGGGTAGAAGGTACTGCGAATGATAACCTACTGTTGGAATTCCACGGTGATTTCTACTGTATTGAGTACCACAAAAAAGAAGTAGCCTGTAACGGACTCCTATTTAACGCTATCTTCTTGCATCCTCATATCAAGGTTACTGATAAACGTTTTGCTGAAATAATAACTCTTTTTGAACGTATAGAAGACGAAAGCAAAACGCCTTCCCTTTATTCAGAACCAGTACTCAAATCATACTTGCAACTTATTTTGGCTTTAGCAAGTAAAGAAAAAAGCCTATTGTTAGAGCATACCTCTCTTAAAACTGAACATCATTTAGCTAACGACTTTCAAAAACTCTTAGAAGACCATTTTATTACAGAACGCAACGTGTCCTTTTATGCATCAGCATTATGCCTTACTCCCGATAGTTTTAGCAAGAAAATAAAAACACTTTTAGGGAAAACACCCAATAAACTCATACAAGAACGTGTAGTACTCGAAGCTAAAAAACTGCTTCATCTCACCTATAAATCCATTAAAGAAGTAGCCTTTGAACTCAACTTTGAAGATGAGTTTTATTTCAGTAGGTTCTTTAAGAAAAATGTAGGTCTCTCACCCAAACACTTCCGAAAAAAGGTGGGAATCTCTATCGTTGCCCAGCCTAAAACGAAAAAGTCTATGAAATAACCTTTTTTATCCATTCGAGATACAAAATAATGCCGTATCTTTGCCCCCGCAAATAAAAAGTTAATTTTAAATATTAAATCACTATGCAAAAATTATTATCATTTTTAGCCGATAGCGAACGTTGCTTTGTAAACTTTATCAGAGTCGCTATCTTTATTGTAATGGCTTGGATTGGTGGACTTAAAGTGTGCCAGTACGAAGCCGATGGTATTGTTCCCTTTGTAACGAATAGCCCGTTTATGAGTTTCTTCTACAACAATTCAGGCAAAACTGCCATTGATGAGAACGGCGTGACAGGTGAAGCCAACAAAGGTAAAGAAGTAGCCCAATACAAGCTACACAAGAATCCTGAAGGGAAGATGGTAAAAGCTAATATTGAATGGCATAAAGAGAACGGTACTTATGTGTTCTCATATGGCTTAGGGGCTTTTATTTGTTTGATAGGGTTGCTTACCTTATTGGGTATTTGGTCGCCTAAAATAGGGGTAATAGGAGGATTACTCACTTTTGGTATGAGTATAGTTACCCTTTCTTTCCTCATCACGACTCCTGAGGTGTATGTGCCTAACTTAGGTGGAGATATGCCTACGCCTGCTTACGGATTCCCTTATCTATCGGGAGCGGGACGTTTAGTATTGAAAGATATTATTATGTCGGCAGGTGGATTGATAGCAGCCTCAGAAGCTGCTCGCCGATTGCTAAAAAAGAATTAGAATTAGGAGAATATTAATTCTATCATCTAATTATAAGGGCTGTCTACCGGAAGGTAGACAGCCCTTTATATAATAAGTAAAGTGGGATTATTTATCTTCAAAAGTCCAATCGCCACGCACTTTAAGTACTTGTTCTATAATATCGCGCACAGCTCCCTGTCCGCCTTCAAGATGCGAAATATAATCGGATACGGCTCTTACTTCGGGTACGGCATCTACGGGGCAAATAGCCAATCCTGCTCGCTTCATTGGGGGGATATCGGGCATATCATCACCCATATAAAGTATTTGTTCTCTTTTAAGATGTTTCTCCTTTTGGTATTTCAGAAAGGTTTCGAGCTTTTGGTGACGGAGCATAAAGATATCTTTTACACCGAGGTTTTCGAAGCGTTTTTGTACGCCTACGTTACCTCCTCCTGTAATGATACATATGGTGTACCCTTTGGCGATAGCTGTTTTTACTGCAAATCCGTCCTTCATATTCATACTGCGCAATAGGTCGCCGTCGTTATTTACAAACACTTGAGTATTGGTAAATACGCCATCAACATCAAAAATAAAAGTTGTGATGTTCTTTAAACGTTCTTTATAGTTCTTTCTTTCCATAGGTGTTTATTATTGATTTTGTAATTATATTGTATATTTCTCGTTCATAACCTGCAAGCAAAGTCAAATGGTTAGCAATAGTTTGAGTGTCGCCGCGTCGTGCAGGTCCTGTTTGTGCTTCGAGGGCGGGCATTGTTTGGAGTTTTTCGAAAGTATTTTTTAGCAAAGGTTCTAATATTTCAAAAGGAATGGCGTGTGCCTCGCATATTCTTTGACTGATAGCCACCAAATGATTGGTGAAATTATTAACGAAAACAGCCGATAGGTGCATTATACTGCGTTGGTAACTACTGAGCAGATACACTTTTGTGGAAAGCTTTTGAGCTAATGGGTATAGAAATCTTTCCATATCCTCAGTATGTTCAGCCTCTAAACAAAAAGGAATGTTTGAAAAATCGACCTGAGTGCTTTTTGAAAAGGATTGTAAAGGGTAAAACACGCCACGTCGGTTTTTGGGTGAGAGTACCTCCATAGGGGTATTGCCAGAGGTGTGCACTACCAATTGTCCCTCGAAAGGAAGGAAGGCTGAAACTTCACTAATAGCTTCGTCTTTCACGGCTATAATACATATATCGGTGGGGCGCAAATCGGTAAGGCTGTGAATTTTATCTACCTGAAAATCATTAAACTCAGGGCTAAATTCACTACGGTTATACAACTGCCGAAGGTGCACCTTAGGGAGCTGATAGAGGGCTTTGGTGAGGTGATAAGCCACATTGCCTCCTCCTATGATACTAATATTAATAGCCATATTGACTGCAAAAAAAATGTTAAAAATTGCTTTTTCGCGAATATTCTTCAAAAAAAGACAAGGTTCTGTTTTTTCACCTCAAAAATACAAAAGGTTGATAATCAATGAATATTTTTAGTTCTTATCTTTTACTTTACCTCTACTTTACTCGAACCTAAGACGAAGGTAAGACGAACCTAAGACGAAGCTAAGGCGAAGGAAAGAGGGTATTAAGCTGAATATCAAACGGAAAAAAGCTGTTTTTATTTTATTGAGAAAAAAATGTTAAAATTGCGTTTTTGGCGAAAAAAACGCAAAAAAATAAATATCATATATTCAGTAAGGGCACAAAGGTAGGAAAATAAAAGCAAATGACAAATTTTATAGAAAAAGTATATAGATTCATTTATTTTGTATATATTTGCAAAAAAATAGGGCTCATTGTATTATCTGCTGGGCAGATATGAATGGAATAAAATACTTCTTTTGTTGATTTTCAACGAATAAGAAGATTAAGTATTAGTTAGATTGCCAATTGTAAAAACGGATTGTCAATGAATTTATTTAGAAGATTATTTAAAGGGAATGATATAAAAAGTGAAGATGAAGTACGCAAGTTAAATGAACAGCTTCCTGCTGATGAGCAATTTGCGATGAACTTTACTAAAAATGGCGGAAAGTTTATTTATTGCACTACCGAAATACAGGTGCAAGAGGTTTTTCGGCACATACTGAAAGAGTTGGGCGTATATGTGAAGATGAGTAGTAATGCTTCTCACACTATTAAAACAATGTTTGAAGAACACACGCCACTGTTTACTGCCGATATCGAAACTTCGAACGTGTATTTGACGGATTGCGAGTATCTTATCACTACTTTGGGTGGGATTATGCTCTCTTCGCATCAGTTGAGGCATAAGAATATCAATGAATTACCTGAAATATTTATTGTTTTTGCCAAAACGAGTCAGATGGTGAGAGATATCCCTGAAGGAATGAGGGGCATAAAGAACAAATACCCACAACAATTTCCTACGGGTCTCATTACGCTACAAAGTTTTACCGATGACCCTGAGAAGAATAGTATCAACCATTACGGCACAAGTTCTAAGAGGACGTACCTGATACTCTTAGAAGATTTACCTATTGATAAATAATAATTTATGAACGAACTCTTCAAAAGAACTATTACAGGCTTTATTTATGTTTTTCTATTGCTATCGGCGATTATGCTCAACGCTGATGCTTTTGACTTCTTGTTTTTATCCTTTGGTATTATTTGTTTATTTGAGTTTAAAAGGCTTATCAGATTAAAGGAATTGCATATATTTTTGCTTTTTTTGTTGGTTTGGTGGCTGTTTATTCACTTAAAAACTTATCCTTTCTCGGTTTATATCCTGCTTTTGGCTACTTTGCTTGCCAATATATACCTCACGATGATGCTTTTCAACGAAAAAACGCCTATCCGCAAGCAAAGTAACAATACTAAACTGCTTATTAGCCTACTGTATATAGGAGGAGGTTGTATATTTATGCCTCTGATTTACAAATATGAGAATAATCCGAACCCTAATTATTTTTATCAGAATATATTCAACAACGAGTCGCAAATTACGATGATAGGACTGTTGTGTATTATATGGGCGAGTGATAGTTTTGCATACCTTACAGGCAAAGCCTTTGGCAAACACAAGCTCTTTGAGCGCATTTCGCCTAAGAAAACTATTGAGGGTTTTGTGGGCGGACTCATAGGGGCGATGCTTATCGCTACGGCTATTTCGTATTACAGTGGCAGACCACTATGGCAATGGCTTATATTGGCAGTGATTTTGGTGGTTACCGGTGCGGTAGGCGACCTGGTAGAGTCTAGCTTTAAACGAATTGCTAAGGTAAAGGACAGCGGGACGATACTGCCAGGACACGGAGGTTTACTCGACCGCCTGGATAGCCTTATTTTTGCCTCGCCTTTTGCGTACTTAACGCTACTAATTTTTGACCTTTTTTGATGATGAAATTCTACAAATATCAAGGAACAGGGAACGATTTTGTGATGATAGACAATCGCAAAGGGGTATTTCCTAAAAATAACGAAACGCTTGTGGCACAATTGTGTCATAGGCGTTTTGGTATTGGAGCCGATGGATTGATATTGCTTGAGGACGACCCGCAGTATGATTTCCGTATGGTGTATTACAATTCTGACGGGCGTGAAAGTACGATGTGTGGCAATGGGGGGCGCTGTGTGGTGGCTTTTGCGAAACAATTGGGTATTATAGAACACGAAACGCTATTTATAGCTGTAGATGGGGAGCATCGTGCTACGATTGAAGGGGATAGCTACGTGCGCTTGCAAATGAAAAATGTAACTGAGGTAGAAGAACACAAAGGCTACGTATTCTTAAATACAGGGTCGCCTCACCACGTGCAATGGGTGGAAGAGGTAGATGCCGTAGACGTGAAAAGCGAAGGAGCTACTATACGCTATGGAGAACTTTATGCTACTCAGGGCGGTAGTAACGTGAATTTTGTGAGCAAAGGAGAGAAAGGCTTTAAAGTGCGCACCTATGAGCGCGGAGTGGAAGATGAAACTTACTCTTGCGGTACAGGGGTTACAGCCGTAGCGATTGCTCTTTATCACATAGGAGAAACCGATGCACAACAGATTACCCTGCACACTCGAGGAGGTGACTTGCAAGTGGCTTTCGATAGAGTAGGAGAGGGGTATGAGAATATCTATTTGAGTGGTAGTGCTCAATTCGTGTTTGACGGAACAATAGAGGAGTTAAAAGGTAAAGAATGATAAAGTTAAGAGCGTTAGAACCTGAGGATATAGATTTTTTGTATCAGTTAGAAAATGAAGAGAGTTTGTGGGAGGTAAGTGACAACCAATTGCCTTTTGCTAAGCATTTGCTACAAGATTATATACGGAATGCCCAACAGGATATTTACGAAGCTAAGCAGTATCGCTATGTTATAGCGTTTGAAGAGGGAACGCCTATGGGCTGTGTAGATTTATACGATTTTAGTCCGAAGCACCGTAGAGCAGCTGTGGGGATAGCTCTTTTGCCCGTCTATCGAGGGAAAGGTTATGCAAAAGAAGCCTTGCAACAGTTGATAGCTCATACACAACAATACTTAGACTTACACCAACTGATTGCTTATATTCCTGAGGATAATGAGGTGAGTATACGCCTTTTTGAGGGAGTAGGATTTTGTTGCAGTGGTGTACAAAAAGACTGGCTTTACAGTCAAGGAGTTTATAAAGATATGTTATTATACCAAAATATTTTCAGATAAGTCATAAAATGATACGAGATATTATTACTTATTTAGAGACCATAAACCCTATACTTGCTGCCTTATACGCTACCATTTTCACGTGGAGTGTAACAGCTTTGGGGGCTGCAGTGGTATTCTTTTTTAAGAAAGAAAACAAGACCGTGTTAGATGGTATGTTAGGCTTTACAGGAGGGGTGATGCTGGCAGCCAGTGTGTGGAGTTTGATAATACCCTCTATTAATATGACAGAAGGTGAAGGCTTTATAAAGGTTCTACCTGCTACGGTAGGGATATTTATGGGAGCACTTTTTCTTTATGTATTAGATAAGTTATTACCGCACTTTCACGCCAACTTCAAACAAACAGAAGGTATTAAAACCGATTGGCAAAAAACTACTTTGCTTATTTTAGCTATTACCTTGCACAACATTCCCGAAGGATTGGCGGTAGGGGTACTATTTGGAGGAGTAGCCGCTGGTATTCCCGAAGCCTCTATTGCGGGAGCGGTAACTCTTGCCATCGGTATTGGGCTACAGAACTTTCCTGAAGGAATAGCCGTAGCGATGCCACTCAGACGTATGGGGGTGAGCAGATGTAAGAGCTTTTTTTATGGGCAGCTTTCGGCTATTGTAGAGCCCATAGCAGGGGTATTGGGTGCTTTTGCAGTACTCTTTTTTACTCCGATACTCCCTTATGCTCTTGCTTTTGCGGCAGGAGCTATGATTTATGTGGTCATAGAAGAGGTAATACCTGAAGCCCAGCAAAATGAGAACACCGATGTTTCTACCATAGGCTTTTTAATAGGTTTTGTAGTGATGATGGCAATGGACGTGGTATTGGGCTAACAAATATTTCTTTACAGATGTTTGTGTGATACTGAAAAAAAACATATATTTGCCCAGAAATAGAAGCAATGAGAAGAGTATTAAACATTAAATAATTTTAATATGCAAAGAGACATTGATATTTTTGAACTAATTGAAGACGAAAGAGAGCGCCAAGAGTTGGGAATTGAGCTCATCGCTTCAGAGAATTTTGTGAGTGACCAAGTAATGGAAGCAGCAGGTTCGGTACTGACTAACAAATATGCTGAAGGTTATCCAGGCAAGCGTTACTACGGCGGTTGTGAAGTAATTGATGAAATCGAGCAAATAGCTATTAACCGCGCTAAAGTGCTTTTTGGTGCTAAATATGCCAATGTACAACCTCATAGCGGTTCGCAAGCTAATGCGGCAGTTTATGCTACTTGTCTTAAACCAGGTGATAAAATTCTCGGTTTCGACCTCTCACACGGTGGACACCTTACACACGGCTCACCTGTTAATTTTTCAGGTAGATTGTACGAACCTGTATTTTATGGGGTAGAAAAGGAAACAGGAAGACTCAATTACAACAATATATTAGAAATAGCGGAACGAGAGCGCCCTAAAATGATAGTAGCAGGAGCTTCGGCGTATTCTCGTGATATCGATTTTAAATGCTTTAGGGAAATAGCCGATAAGGTAGGTGCTATCCTCTTTGCTGATATTGCACACCCTGCGGGGCTCATTGCCAAAGGACTTTTGAACGACCCTATCCCATATTGCCATATTGTAACTACTACTACTCATAAAACACTGCGAGGGCCTCGAGGAGGACTTATCTTGATGGGTAAAGATTTTGAGAACCCTTTTGATATAAAGACTCCTAAGGGAGAAGTGCGAATGATGTCGTCACTTATAGACAGTGCGGTATTCCCAGGTAACCAAGGAGGTCCTTTGGAACATATCATCGCAGCAAAAGCGGTAGCCTTTGGCGAAGCTCTTTCTGATGATTTTCTCTATTACGCTATACAAGTGCAAAAGAATGCGCGTAAATTAGCATCTGTTCTTTTAGCAAAAGGCTATGATATCATCTCAAAAGGAACTGACAATCACCTAATGCTTATTGATTTGCGCAATAAAGATGTAAGTGGTAAAGAAGCAGAAGAAGCCCTTGGTAAAGCAGATATTACTGTGAACAAGAATATGGTGCCTTTTGATACCCGCTCGCCTTTTGTAACTAGTGGTATTAGGGTAGGAGTATCAGCAATCACTACTCGTGGACTGAAAGAAGCGGATATGGAACGCATTGCCGACTTTATAGACCGTGCGATTACTAATCGAGATAATGATGAAGTGCTTGAAGAAATAGCAGAAGAAGTAAATATGTTTATGGAAGACAGACCTTTGTTTGCATATTAGTAAATTATAGGCTACTTATATAAATAAAGTATAAACATAGGCTCTTACTAAGTTTTTAGGATTTAGTAAGAGCTTTTTTGTTGCACAGTTTCGTAGAAAAAGTAACAATAGTTGAGAAGAAAAAGAAAATATTACTCAAAATATTTTGCATGTGAAAAATTTTCCCTACTTTTGCACCCCAAAAATCACTAACGAAACAATTATAAAACTCAAAATGTACAAACATTTAACTATTAGGTTATCGCTATTTATTTTACTATTTCTATTTGTAAAAGGGCAAGCACAGTCGTGTGATGAAAACGTATTAAAAGGGTTAGAAAGAACCCGTATTTATTACCATAAAGAAGTAACCAAAGACAGTAATGCTTCATTCTTCATTAAAAACCCTTTGAAAGGTACTACCTATTCATTTATAGATAAGGCAACTGGTGTTGCTTATAGCAAACTTTATACAGGTATGCCTGAGGAACTCACCATTGAGATTCCAGTAGGGAAGGTAGCTACTGAGCAGAGCTTTATATTTAGGGCTACCAACGGCGATTGTGCTTATCAATCGTTGGACAATCGCGATGTTAATAAGCGATATTATGTAATTACCCCCAATACTCAACTCAAACTTTCTCTCAGTGTCGAACATGAATGGTGTGCACACTCAGGAGCAGTGCATATGAATATGGTGGGTGATGATAATGCCAATTACAATTTCTTCTTCAAAAAGCCTAATGGCAATTTTGAGCAATTGGCAGGACATTCTTATACTAGTTTAGATGCGGGTACCTACGAAGTAAAAGCGGTAAACAAGAACGACAATAGTAAAACCTATACACAAAAAGTAAAAATAGAGAAGCTTACTAAACACGTCGATTTTCAATTGAGTAGTGTAGTCGATGTGTGTACTGGCAAAATAGCTATTTATGTAGATACTAAAAAAGGAAAGACAGGAGGTTCAGTTGATAACAGTTATCCCCTATTTTTTACTTTGCTCAAAAATAATGTAGAGATAAAAAATCAAACTTCTCCGATATTTAAAGATGTAGAAGAAGGTGCTACTTATGAAGTGCGTGTATACGATGTTTGTGGTACTAGTGGTGGTAACTTTTCTACTCAAACTTATAAAGTTGAAAAAAGATTAGGCGTTTTCAAGGTTATTAATCATACCGGCTTTTCTCCTAAAGCGAATTGCCCTTATATGGTTTCATTTACCTCAGAACTCTATGTGAAAGATGCGAGAGAAATGGTTGAAAAAAACCTAATTCCTTATCCGCTCGCTTTTACTTTTGAGATGACTTCACCTTCTAATAAGGTGTATCATTTCTCTTTTGTAGTGAATAACAAGCAAGAATTAGAAGAAAATTTTACTCCAACAGAAAATAGTTTTTATCTAAGACCTCTCAAACTTTCAAATAATAATATTTCTTATGAGGTAGGTAAATGGAAACTTAAAGGTACTTATACTATTTGTGGTAAACAGAATATTATTCCTGAAGCTGAAAAAGAGGTTTTTTTACCTATTACAGGGGTAGGTATAGGTATTGTTCAAGATGATTTTGCTACTAATTGTAGAAACCAAAAGCTCGTTCTTACTAATAGTAAGAGTAATCAGGTACAAAATTTAAAGAACTTCTATACAGTATTAGAAAATGCTCCTGCTGGATTTGATTATCAAGCAGCAGGTTTTTATAAAATAACAACTACTAATCCACTTTTGCAAAACAAATGGGTGAAATTCTTTGAAAATACTGATGGTAAAAAAACATTATTGCCTGCAAAGTTTATAGAAGAAGGAGGTGATTACAAATTTAAAGTGGTAGATGAATGTACGAATACTACTAAAGACCTTAGCTATACCGGCTATGCTACTTCTCAAGGGCGTTTTGAATTAAAAGCTAAAGTCTATGGCACTTGTAGTGATCCTTCAGGAGCTCCTGACAATAATTCTCTTTGGAAAGAAGTAGTGCTTGAAAGAGGAAATACTACTGATGGAACCATTACTAAAGTTGAAATCATTTCTTATGAGAAAGATAGCCGTTTTGCCGACTATAGTGCCTTAATGCCTATTACATTGCCTATTGATATTACCGAAACCTATAGATCAGGAGAACAACAGTGGAGAATAAAACTCCCTGCAGGAATTTACAATGTGCGATGGTCAGGCTCGTGTAATAAAACAGAAACTCTGAAAGTGCAAACTGGAGGTCCTGAAAATACTATCTTTGAGTGGCAGGATGGTTGTAATCCTAAATTGATAGTGAAAAGAAATACTTCTTATTCACTTGCTGAAGGTATAGAGTATACTTTAGAACGCTATGATACTAAAGAAAATAGATGGGCATCTGTTACTTATGGTTATTATGGAGGAGATACTTTTCTTGATGGGAAAAGAGATAGATTTGAGTTCAATATTCCGAGTCCTCAACAAGGAAAATATCGTGTCTTGCGCTCTATACAACCCAATAGTACAAACAGATTAAAAGAGTGTACCCGTGTGGTAGCTGAACATGAATTTACCGAGGGTGAAATGCAACAGCCTAGAGGAGTGCGTATGGATTGCTCAGCAATAGGAGGAACTCAAAAATATCATATAGTCATTATTCCACAAGGGGGAGTGCCTCCTTACACTTATGAATTATCTGAAGCTGAGATAGATGGTAGCACTACAAATTCTGTGTATCAGAATAATGCTGATAACAATTTCTTTATCAATGTAGATGCTTCTAAACCTCAAGCTCGTTATAAGTTTCTGGTGAAAGATTCTTGTGGTAAAGGGAAAGTTTATGAAGAAACACTTTCACAAATAGCTCCTTTTGCTGTACAAAAAAATCAAGAGTTTTATTGTGTTGGTTCTAAAGGTGTGCTATCAGTGCCACAAATAAGTGGAGTTAGTTATCAGTGGTATCGCAATGATCAACCTACGACTGTATTGAGTACAAGTAATCAGCTTATTATAAACAATCTCACTCAAGCCGATCTCGACAATACTTTTAGCTTGAAGCTAACGCTCACTAATATTACTGACCCTACAGTAAAAAGCTGTATTGAGCAAAATCTTAATGGTTTTGATACTATCCGTTTCAATACTCACACTCCTTATAGCCAAACTTATAAAGCTCCTATAGCTGTTAATAGAGTGGAGTGTTTAGAAGAGAAAAACAATAGTGTTAATAATATTTATGATGTAAATAAACTCTTTAAAGACGTCCCTACTTCTTTTGAGGCTGGTGTTTCTTATGATATAATTGATAAAGATGGATTGATTTCTACTACTAGGATGGATTATTTAGGACTAAAAGATATGATAAAAATGAGTCCGGCACTTGTAGGAAAACATACTTTTATATACCGCATAAAATCGGCTTGTGGTTCCGTGATTACACAAACAGAAGCTACTTTAGAAGTAAAAACTTATAAACAAATCTATGCTACAAGTATAAATGTTTGTGAAGCAACTAAAACATTGGCAGAACTTGAAACGATTATTAAAAACACAAACACAGGTATAACAGCATCTATGTTTGGTAATAACTTTGAGTTTCAGTGGTATCCTACTTCTGTAGATGCAATTAATGAAACGAATAGAATTACCACTCCATCGCTGTCCCTATCCGAAGGGAATAATCAGTATTACATAAAAGGGAAACATATAGGTGATAGTTTCTGTTTTTCTTCACCTGCACAAGTGAATATTATGCGTCTTTCCTCATCTTCTAAAGGTGATAAAACCATAACACTTTGTGAAGGAACTACCATAACCGACTTGAAGAAAGAAATTGCTAAGCCATCTACTTCCGATGTAAATAAAGTAGCTGTTTATAAGGGTACAACCCTACTTTCTAACGATGATCTGTTGCAAACAGGTATTCAGTATACTTATACCTATAAAGTGGGTACTTGTGAAACGCCTTCGGCTAATATAAACCTTACTCTCACCCCTATAACTTCTATACTCCCAGTAGAAAGTTTAGTAGTATGTGATTATGAGGTGGAAAACCTATCTTATTACACTACTTATGCTGTGGTAATGAATTACCTTCAAACAAAGTATGCAGGTAAGACAGTTAAATTGTATCAAAGTTTTGGACCTTATAATATTCCTCAGGTACAACCTACTGATAAAATATTTTTAAATACTGATAGATTTTCGTATACTTTGCAAGAAGCAGGAAAATGTGAGTCAGTTAGACAGAAAATTATAGTTGTAGCCGATATTAATCGTGCTATAGCTACTACAGTAGCTATAAGCGTATGTGAAGAAGATAAAGTGTCTGCTATAAGAGCCAAGTTAATAGGAGATAATATCAAAATCTATAAAAAATTAAGAACATCTTCTCAGAATGCTGTTCTATCTACTGAAGTTAATGATAATGAAGATATAGATTGGACAGAAGGAATAGAATATTTCTATACTATAAAAAACACAGGAGATACTTGTGAAAGTAGAAAAGAAAGGATATACCTTTCGAAATCATTAGGAGGTAAAACTTTAGCACAGCCAGTCTCTTTATCATTGTGCAATAGCAATGCTACTATAGGGGATTTGAAAGTAGCCTTGCAGGGAAATGAAGTGAAAATCTATACACTTAATGCTCAAAATAAATATGTAGAGGAAGCAGAAGCCACAGTTCTTAATGCTGCTACCACTTATTACTACACCCTTCGCGATATTGGAAAATGTGTGAGTGAAAAGGCTCCTATAACCTTTACACTTTTGCAGCGTCCTGTCACTCCTACAGTTACCCAAACTACCCAATCTTTCTGTAGTAATGCCACCATAGCTTCCTTGCAACCCCAAGGCGCTAATATAATATGGTATGCTACAGCTACCAGCACAACACCTTTGGCAAATACAACGCCTTTGGTAGCGGGTAATACTTACTATGTAGCTCAGAGAAATGGCAGTTGTGAAAGTGCCCGTGCAGTAGTGAATGTAATCTATAGCAATACATTAAGCCTTACTGTACCAGCACCTTTAACCATTGCTTGCGATGATGCTAACATAGCAACAACTGTAGGCAATTGGCTCAACCAAGCTACAGTTACCGATACTTGTGGTACGGCTACCCTTACCCACAACTACACTGCGGTGAAACCGACGGATTGGTGTAACACTTCGATAGTAACTATTACCTTTGTAGGTAAAGACCCATTAGGCAACACCGTTACCAAAACAAGCACTATCAAAGTATTGCAAATTGATGCTGTAGACGATACACATACGGGTATCATCAATGGAGCCAATGGTGCTAATGATGTGATTGATGTATTGCAAAATGATAGGGTAGGAGAGACACAAGCTACTACAAGCAATGTACAGCTTACGGTAGTAACCCCTGCTACTGGAGGAACCAATGTACCTACACTTAATACCGCTACAGGTAAAATATCAGTCCCTGCAGGCACTAAATCGGGTACTTATACTATTCAGTACAAAATCTGTCATACCGAAAATAGTATAACCGTTTGCGACACAGCCACCATCACTGTAAAAGTAGGCAGTACGCCAATTGTTGCCAAAGCCGATACTTATACGATAACCAATGGTACTAGCACAACAACTACCACAGGTACGGTATTAGATAACGATAAACTCGGCACTAAAACGCCAACAACTACCGATGTGATTCTTACCGTAGTAACTACCACCACCGATGTAGTAGGAGCGACTAAAACGCCTACGCTCAACAACAATGGTACTGTTACGGTACCTTCGGGTACTAGATCGGGTACTTACCAAATAGTGTATAGCATCTGTGAGCGTTTGAATCCTGATAACTGTGCAACAGCCACAGCTACTGTAAAAGTAGGCAGTACGCCAATTGTTGCCAAAGCTGATACTTATACAATAACCAATGGTACTAGTACAACAACTACCACCGGTACGGTATTAGATAACGATAAACTCGGCACTAAAACGCCAACCACCACCGATGTGATTCTTACCGTAGTAACTACCACCACCGATGTAGTAGGAGCGACTAAAACGCCTACGCTCAAGAACAATGGTACTGTTACGGTACCTTCGGGCACTAAATCGGGTACTTATGAGATAGTATACAGCATCTGTGAGCGTTTGAACCCTGATAACTGTGCAACAGCCACAGCTACTGTAAAAGTGTTTGTTCCTACTGTAGTAACGCCAACGACTATTGAAGCAGTGAACGATGGGGTAACTACGATTACAAGCATTGTAGGCGGCACTACGCCAAGCGTTCTTACTAATGATAAACTCAATGGTGTACCAAATCCAAGTATCAGTTCTGTAACACTTACTTGGAATACAGCAACTCCTACGGGCTTCACCTTGAACCCTAATGGAACGATTACGGTAGCACCAAACACCCCTGTGGGTATCCATACGATAAGCTACACTATATGCGCCGTAGCAAGTCCTACGGTATGTAGCACCGCAAGTATTGTGGTAACAGTGAGTGGTACAACCACAAGCACCACCCCAGTATTGCCAATAGCAGTAGATGATCGTTCTACAACCACTATCAATACTCCAGTAGTGGTGAATGTATTGGGTAACGATACCCCTAACGGAGCAACAACTCCTAATGTGGTAGCCACCCCTGCTAACGGTACAGTAGTTGTGAATGTAGATGGTTCTATAGAATATCGTCCAAATACTAATTTTGAGGGCACTGATACCTTTGTGTATAAACTTTGCAACACCGATGGTTGTGCTTCAGCTACTGTTACTGTCGATGTAGTGAACAAGATAGTGCCTTACAATGGTATGTCGGTAAATGGCGATGGCAAAAACGATTATTTTCATATCGGTGGCATTGAGCGTTACCCTAACAATGTGGTACGTATCTATAACCGTTGGGGGGTGAAAGTATTCGAGTCCGAAGGTTATGACAATGTTACCCGCGTATTTAGAGGTATCTCTAACGGACGTGTAACTATCGAACAAGCCGATAAGCTCCCACAAGGAACGTATTACTACGTGATAGAGTATTATGATAGTAATAACAACAAAGAATCTTTAGTTGGTTGGTTATACATTAAGAAATAGCATTATATAAATAAAAGAACCTCAAAAAAGGCTGTTCAGCATTTCGCTGAACAGCCTTTTTTGCATAGTATATTGTGTGGCTCACATTGTTTGTGTAGCTCATATCTAATTTCTCTTCTCTTTTCTTTCGTTTTATTGCCCTCAAAACTACGTTTTTTCCTTCACTCTTAATTATTCAGTATCAATTTTTTATATACCCTTTGTATATCTATCTTCCAAGATTCGTTCAAGCTTCCTATAAGCTTCCTATAAGCTAAGCATACCCAATTTACCTCTCATCTTTTATCTTTTGTCTGAATTCTCACTTCTGATATTCTTCGTTTTTCTTCGATAGCACTGAGTCTTTTCGAACTTTCCCGGAAAGTCTAAAAAGTACAACTACTTTATTCACCTGCCCATCGTGCTACGACCTCTGGCAAAGATGATTATTGGTATTTCTGGTATTACTGGTGGTAAGTTAAAAAAGTTAGTTGCTAATTGTGAATTATGAATTATTTATTATCTTTGCACCATCAAATTTGTTATAAAAGATAAAAACAACAAAGCAACGATGGAATCATCACAAGATGAAATGTCCTTTTTAGACCATTTGGAAGCCTTGCGCTGGCACTTGATACGTGCTATTATAGCTGTTTTAGCAGTGGGTGTGGTAGCGTTTGTGTGTAAGGATTTTATTTTCCAAATCATCTTTGCTCCTAAGAATGGCGATTTCTTTACTTACAGAATGTTCTGTAAGATAGGTCATCTTTTTGGATTTAAAAGTACTTTTTGTGCTGAACAATTGCCTTTTACAATTCAAAGCCGTACAATGGCAGGGCAGTTTTCAGCTCATATCTGGACGTCTATTTGGGCAGGAGTGATTCTCGCATTTCCTTATGTGCTTTATGAAGTGTGGAAATTCATCAGTCCAGCACTTTATGAAAACGAGCGCAAGCTGGCTCGTGGCTTTATTCTCATTGCTTCTTTGCTGTTTTTTATAGGAGTTTTGTTTGGCTATTATCTCATCACCCCACTATCAGTGAATTTCTTAGGGTCTTATTCAGTAAGTCCCGAAGTGAGAAACCAAATAGATTTAAACTCTTATATTTCGGTAGTACGCTCGTCAGTCATTTCGTGTGGCATTATTTTTGAGCTACCTATTGTTGTTTATTTTCTTACCAAATTAGGAGTGATAACACCTGCTTTTATGCGAAAATATCGCCGGCACGCAGTCATTGTAGTGCTTATCATTGCAGCAATTATAACCCCTCCTGATGTAGTAAGCCAAATTATCGTGTCGATACCGATAATGCTCTTATACGAAATAAGTATTTTTATTTCAGCTTACGTTTTAAAAAAAGAACAAAACAAGGTAATTTAATATTTTTAATGGATTGTAATACCTACTTACAGCACCTACCCAACGTAAAAACGTTGAAACAGCTTTGCAAAGGCGAAGCCGTATTAGATTGGATTATTTGTGGTCACGAGTTTGAAGTTTATCACACCTACTACAAAGTAAATGAAGAAGAATATGAAGGCTATGAAGCCCAATGGGGGCACGGCTTTGAAGATGAAGACGGTTCGTCGCTGTCGTTTTATTTTATTGATAAAGCCTGCTTAATCGTTCCCTCTTCGAGCGCCGAAGATAGCAAAGGAGGCGATAATCACGACTTCGAGAAGCGTATCCCGAAGGTGTTCTTGCCGTACTATCGTAAAAACTTTTCAGAAAGTGATATTCCTTTCGTGATATACTCTTTAGATGGCGAAACGTGGCAATGTGTAGAGAACTTCCCTGTGGAAGAACATATCGATAAGTTTGAGTATATTTCTACTGACCCTATGAAATACAAAGAATGGGCAGTGGAATACTTGGGCGACGAAGGATTCTTGCAAGAAGTAATGAGCGAACAAACCATTACCGACCTTTACGAAGGGAAAGTGCTTACCGAAGAGATGGTATACAGTATCGTAACCGAAGTGCACGATTGGGTAGATTTAGAAACAGAACTCAACGAAATGCCTTATCGCTTTTCGTTTTAAGATTATATGAAATTAGTAGTAAATAACATCATCAAAATATACAAAGGAAGAAAAGTAGTAAAAGGCGTTTCGCTGGAAGTAAACCAAGGTGAAATCGTAGGACTCTTGGGACCTAACGGAGCAGGAAAAACGACTTCCTTTTATATGATAGTGGGACTCATCAAGCCCAACGGTGGTACTATTTTTTTGGATAATACCGAAATCACCAGTTATCCGATGTACAAACGTGCTCAAAGCGGTATTGGGTATTTGGCACAAGAGGCTTCGGTATTTAGAAAGCTGAGTATTGAGGACAATATCAAAAGTGTCCTACAACTCACCAAACTTTCTAAGGCAGAACAACAACGCAAAACCGATGAGCTGATAGAAGAGTTTGGCTTAGGACATATTCGTAAAAATCGTGGAGACTTGCTTTCAGGGGGAGAACGTCGTCGTACAGAAATTGCACGAGCTTTGGCTACTAGTCCGAAGTTTATTTTGCTCGACGAGCCCTTTGCAGGGGTAGACCCTATAGCGGTGGAAGATATCCAACGCATTGTAGCACAGCTCAAAGACAAGAATATAGGTATTCTCATCACCGACCACAATGTACAGGAAACACTAGCCATTACCGACCGCACTTATTTGATGTTCGAGGGAGGAATCCTCAAATCAGGAGTGCCTGAAGAATTGGCAGCTGATGAGATGGTAAGAAAAGTATACCTTGGAAGAAACTTTGAATTGAGACGCAAGAAAATATTAGAAGATTAGCCAATTAACAATAAGAAGAAATAACTAAAAACTATAATATAATGAAAAATTTAGTAGACCGTTTTATTAAGTATATAAAAATAGACTCTCAGTCCAACCCTGAGAGCGAAACAACTCCTAGCACCAAAAAACAATGGAATATGGCAAACCTATTGGTAGAAGAATTGAAAGCTATTGGTTTGCAAGACGTAACTGTAGATGAAAACGCCTACGTGATGGCTACGTTGCCATCGAATGTAGATTACCCAGTGCCTACCATTGGTTTTATTTCTCACTTCGATACATCACCTGACTTCTCTGGTGAAAACGTAAATCCACAGTTTATAGAAAATTATGATGGGGGAGATATCGTCCTCAATAAAGAACAAAACATAGTGTTATCACCTTCTTATTTTGAGGATTTGTTGCTCTACAAAGGCAATACCATTATCACAACCGATGGTACTACCCTTTTAGGAGCTGACGATAAGGCTGGTATTGCTGAAATTGTAACCGCTATGGAATACCTCGTGCAACACCCTGAAATCAAACACGGCAAAATACGCGTAGGCTTTACCCCTGATGAGGAAATAGGACGTGGAGCGCATAAATTCGATGTGAAAAAATTCGCTGCCGACTGGGCTTATACAATGGACGGCGGACAAATAGGCGAACTTGAATATGAGAGTTTCAATGCAGCTGGGGCTAAAATTCACTTCAAAGGAAAGAACGTGCATCCTGGTACTGCCAAAAACAAAATGATAAACTCAATGCTCGTAGCTACTCAGTTTATCAATGCATTACCAGCCGATGAGATTCCAGCACGTACCGAAGGTCGCGAAGGATTCTATCATATTACTGATATTTCTGGAGATGTAGAAAATACGGTAGTACAGCTTATCATCCGCGACCACGACCGCGACCTTTTCAACAAACGCAAAGCCGTAGTACAGCAAATTGTAGACGACCTTAACAAGCAAATTCCTAATGTGGCAGTGGCCGAAATAAAAGACCAATACTACAATATGGGTGAAAAAATCAAACCTGTGATGCATATTGTGGAAGTAGCCGAACGTGCAATGAAAGAATTAGGTATAACCCCTATCACTAAACCTATCCGCGGAGGTACCGATGGTTCTCAACTTAGCTTTATGGGATTGCCTTGTCCTAATATCTTTGCAGGCGGACATAATTTCCACGGTAAATACGAATTTGTACCCGTAGAAAACCTCGAAAAAGCTACCGAAGTGATTATTCGCATTGCTGAATTAGTAGCAAAAAAATAATATAATTAGCCGATTTATCAATTAGCCAATGTGTTAATTGACAAATTGGCTAATTTGCTAATTTTTCATTAACCATTAATAATTAACCATTAATCATTAAAAAAATGCCTACAATATCACATAGAGCGCAAATATTGCCTCAGTCACCTATTAGAAAACTGACCCCTTACGCTGAAAAAGCAGCTAAGGAAGGGAAGACTATTTATCACCTCAATATTGGTCAGCCTGACATTAAAACCCCTGAAATAGCCGTACAAGCCGTAAAAGATTTTACCCCTAAGGTATTGGAATATACCAAAAGTGAGGGAATCGATTCTCTTAGAGAAAAGGTGGTGGAATACTACAAAAAACACGATATTAAGGTAGAAAGTAGTGATATTATCATCACTTGTGGAGGTTCTGAAGCTCTTACCTATGTAATTGCTACTGTTGCCAATGCCGATGATGAAATTATCATTCCAGAACCTTACTACGCGAACTATATTAGCTTTTCAGAGGCTTTTGATGCAGTGTGTGTGCCTATTACGTCTTCTTTTGATGATAACTTTGCCTTACCTCCTATAGAAGAGTTTGAGAAAAAGATAACTCCTAGAACCAAAGCTTTTCTCATTTGTAACCCCGGAAATCCTACAGGCTATCTGTATTCTAAAGAAGAAATCTTGCAATTGGCAACAATAGCTAAAAAACACGATATTTTCCTTATTTTCGATGAGGTATACCGAGAGTTCGTGTATGATGGTGCTACCCATTATTCCATTATGCAAGTAGAAGGCATTGAACAAAATGCTATAATGATAGATTCGGTATCTAAACGTTTCAGTATGTGTGGAGCGCGCATCGGGTGGGTAGTCTCTAAGAATAAAGACGTGATGATGTCTGTTTTGAAGTTCGCTCAAGCACGCTTGTCTCCCCCTACTTATTCACAAATAGGAGCTGAGCGCGCTTTTGATGTACCCGAAACTTATTTTGAAGAGGTATTAAAGGAATATACTCAGCGTAGGAACGTGCTCATTGAAGAACTCCGAAAAGTAGAAGGTGTACGTGTATCGATGCCTAAGGGGGCTTTCTATTGTATAGCCGAATTGCCTGTAGAAAATGCAGAAGACTTCTGTATATGGCTTTTAGGCCATTTTTCAGTAAATAACGAAACGGTAATGTTAGCTCCTGCCGAAGGTTTTTATGCTACCGAAGGTTTAGGGCGCAACCAAGTGCGTATAGCTTATGTGCTCGAGAAGGAGAAGATAGTAAAAGCTATTCACATATTAGGTGAAGCTCTAAAGGAATACAACAAACATTAAGATTTAATGAAGATTTTATAAAACTAACTTTTAACACCTATTTTCTAATTCCTAATAAACTAAACAGTTATATTTTTTAGTGTTAAAAAAACATATAAAATTATTGCTATATCAAAAATATTTTGTACTTTTGAGGCGGAAAATTAAAAACAGACAATGTCAGTAAAAAAAATAGCAGTATTAACATCAGGAGGAGACGCTCCTGGTATGAACGCCGCCATTCGTTCAGTGGTACGTACTTGTGCATACCACAACATCGAAGTGGTAGGTGTATATCGTGGCTATCAGGGAATGATAGAAGGCGATTTTGAAGAAATGAACGCACGTAGCGTTCGAGATATTATCAATAGAGGAGGTACTATCTTGAAATCAGCCCGCTCTAAAGATTTTAAAACTCCTGAAGGGCGCAAGGCAGCTTATGAAAAATTAAAAGCTGCAGGGGTAGATTCTTTGGTAGTAATAGGAGGTGATGGCTCTTTCACTGGGGCACTCTTGTTCAACAAAGAATTTGGTTTCCCCGTAATGGGAATCCCTGGTACTATCGATAACGATATCTATGGTACTGATTTTACTTTGGGATATGATACCGCTCTCAACACTGTAATTGAGGCTATCGACAAGATTAGAGATACTGCAAGCTCTCACAACCGCTTGTTTTTCATAGAAGTAATGGGGCGTGACGCAGGACACATCGCCTTGAACTCTGGAGTAGGGGCAGGTGCTGAAGAAATCTTGATTCCAGAAGAGAATATAGGACTTAAAAAGCTACTTGAATCTTTGGAAAAAAGTCGTAGGACTGGTAAAACTTCCAGCTTGGTAGTGGTTGCTGAAGGCGATAAAATAGGTAAAAACGTATTCGAACTTAAAGAATATGTAGAGCAACACCACCCCGATTACGATGTGCGTGTATCAGTATTAGGGCATATGCAACGTGGAGGTGCTCCTTCTTGCTTCGACCGCGTATTGGCAAGCCGTATGGGGGTAAAAGCAGTAGAATCACTCCTTGAAGGGAAATCTAACTATATGGTAGGAATCCGCAATAATAAAATGGAACTCACTCCGCTTGAAAAAGCTATCAAAGGTAGTTCTAAAATAGATACGGAACTCCTCCGTGTAGCCGAAATAATGGCAACTTAGTAACGTAACAAACTTAAAATTAAATAACGAATAAATTAAATTAAAAGAGAATTATGTCAGTAAAAATTGGAATTAACGGTTTCGGACGTATTGGACGTCTCGTATTCCGTGCTGCTTATGAAAGAGCCGACGTAGAAATCGTTGGTATTAACGACCTTTTGGATGTAGATTACATCGCTTATCTTTTGAAATACGATTCAGTTCACGGAACTTTTAAAGGTGATGTGAAAGTAGAAAATGGTCACTTAGTAGTAGATGGCAAAAAAGTGCGTATCACTGCTGAAAAAGACCCTAACAACCTTAAATGGAACGAAGTACACGCCGATGTAGTTGCTGAATGTACTGGTATCTTCACTACCTTAGAAAAAGCACAAGCTCACATCAATGCAGGGGCTAAAAAAGTAGTTATTTCTGCTCCATCAGCTGATGCTCCTATGTTTGTAATGGGTGTGAACCACAAATCAGTAAAACCTACTGATACTATCGTGTCTAACGCTTCTTGTACTACCAACTGTTTATCTCCTGTTGCTAAAGTATTGAATGATAACTTTGGTATTGAAGAAGCCTTAATGACTACTGTTCACGCTACAACAGCTACTCAATTGACTGTAGACGGTCCTTCTAAAAAAGACTGGAGAGGTGGACGTTCAGCACTTTGCAACATTATCCCTTCTACTACTGGTGCTGCTAAGGCTGTAGGTAAAGTAATCCCTGAATTGAATGGTAAACTTACTGGTATGGCATTCCGTGTGCCTACTGCTGATGTTTCGGTAGTAGATGTTACCGTTCGTACTAAAAAGGCAACTACCTTAGAAGAAATCAATGCTGCTATGAAAAAAGCATCAGAAGGTGAATTGAAAGGTATACTTGGATACACTGAAGACCTTGTAGTTTCTCAAGATTTTGTAGGTTGCAAACTTACTTCTATTTACGATGCAAAAGCTGGTATCGGTTTGAGTGCTAACTTCTTCAAAGTAGTTTCTTGGTACGATAACGAGACTGGTTATTCAAACAAATTGGTAGATTTGGCACAGCACATTGCTAAATTGTAATTCATAAAGAAAAAAGGTGAGTTGCCTATGGAGGCATACTCACCTTTTTTAATAGTAAACAACTTAATAAAACCGAAACGATATGATTTTAATTGTAGACAGTGGAGCTACTAAGGCGGATTGGACAGCCTTAAATAGCAAAGGTGAAAAAATATTTTTTACTCAAACTTTAGGGTTAAATCCTGAAGTTCTTACAGAAGAAATTCTCGTAGAGCGTATTACCACCAATTATCAATTGTTTGAGAACAGAAATTCAGTATCAGAAATTTATTTCTATGGTGCTGGTTGTGGTACTGAACGCATTCGTTACTTTGTAGAACGCAGTTTGGCAACTATCTTCAAAAACGCTAAAATAGATGTGAAAGAAGATACTTATGCAGCTGTGTTTGCCACTACAGCTCCCACCGATAAAGCTATCGTATGTATCTTAGGTACAGGTGCTAACTGCTCTTATTGGAATGGTAAAGAATTATACCAAGCAGTAGATTCATTAGGCTATATTTTGATGGACGAATCGAGTGGGAACTTTTATGGTAAACGATTGATTATCGACTATTACTTTAAGAAAATGCCATCAGACCTTGTACAAAAATTTGAAAACCAATATGAATTGGGCTCAGATGTGATTAAAAATCATTTGTACAAGATGCCAAACCCTAACAGTTACTTGGCTACTTTTGCGAAATTCGTAGTAGAAAATAAGAATCACGAATATTGCCGTGAGATGGTGAGAAAAGGTATGCAACTATTTGTAGACCACTGGATTTCTCAGTATGAAGACCGTTACGAAGTGCCTATCAACTTTGTAGGTAGTATTGCTTTCTTTCTCCAAGATATTTTGGAAGAAATATTGACAGAAAACAACCTTAAATTGGGTACAGTGCTAAGAAAACCAATTGATGGTTTGGTTGCTTTCCACGTAAACAAATTCTTTTAATAACGAATAAAAGATAAAATAAAAAAGACACTCACTATTGTGGGTGTCTTTTTTATTTTAGAATAATCCGTAGAGGAGAGCATCTATTTTATTGATGATTTCACCTAAATCTTCAGGGTTGTTTACGAAATCAATATTGTCTACTTCTATAATGAGTAGTTTCCCCTTGTCGTAACTTTTTATCCACTGTTCGTATCGCTGGTTGAGGCGGTTAAGATAGTCTATCGAGATTGTATTTTCGTAATCTCGACCGCGCTTTTGTATTTGGTTTACTAAGTTGGGTACTGAGCTTCTGAGGTAAATCAGTAGGTCTGGTGGGAGAACAAGGCGCTCCATCAGAGCGAATAGAGACTTGTAATTATCGAAATCACGAGAGCTCATCAGTCCCATTTCGTGTAAGTTAGGGGCAAAGATGTGAGCATCTTCGTAAATAGTGCGGTCTTGAATGATGTTATTTCCTTTCTCTCTAAAATCCAAAATCTGTCGGAAGCGACTGTTTAGAAAGTATATTTGTAAATTAAAACTCCAGCGCTCCATTTGGTGATAAAAATCATCTAAATAAGGGTTATCTACCACATCTTCGAAATGGGCTTCCCATTGGTAGTGTTTGGCTAATAGAGAGGTAAGGGTAGTTTTTCCAGCTCCTATATTTCCTGCAATTGCTATGTGCATTTTTAATTAGTTTTTTCAGCTTCCTCACGTAGACATTTAATCATAGAGGTGTTCTTGATTTCTTGTATTACGAAAGAGCTTTGAATGTTAGAGATAATTTCTAATTTAGATATTTTGTGTACTACAAATCTCTGATAATCTTCCATATCGTTGAGCATAACTTTTAGCAGAAAGTCATAGCCTCCTGCCATATACGAGGCTTCTAACACTTCATCTAAAGTGCTTATATATTTTTCGAACTCATTAAATAATTCGGCACTATGCTTAAGAAGTTTTACTTGACAATAAGCTACCAATTTTTTTCCGAGAGCTTTAGGATTGGCTACCGCTACATATCTTTGAATTATCCCTAGTGATTCTAATCGTTTGATACGTTCGTGAACTGGAGTGATTGACAGGCTTACTTTCTCGGATAATTTTTTAATAGATTGTTTGCTATCTTGTTGTAATTCATCTAAAAGTGCTAAATCAATACGGTCTAATGCATACATACTTTTATAAATTTATTGGGGGTAAAATTAGAAAATATTTTTGATATAGAAGGGGAAAAGACAAAATATTTTTTCTGTTTTTTTATAAAAGGCTCATAATCATTATTATTTTTAGATGAATAATTGGGTTGCAAAAGGCTAAAACTATAGAAATATTTTCTGAGTAAAGTATGTTTTACAGAATAGGTTATTTTCAATGATAGTTTGTATTGTCTTTAAATTGATTATCAATTGAATCAGCTTTGCCAAAGTGTGTGTCGCAAAAAGGACACATTAGCGTTTTGGGAGAGACACAGAATCATCGAAGGGAAACGAAGAATATCAAAAGATGATTGGAGGGGTTTTTGGTGAAAAAAGGGTGTAAGGAGGGTGGGGTTAGCTTATAGAGAGCTTATAGGAAGCTTGAACGAATCTTGGACGATTGGTATAGAAAGGGTGTGTAAAAAGTTGATTCATAATATAATACAGCAAGGCTAAAAGTGCTAAAAACGATGTTTCGAGCCGAAAGTAATAGAAAGATAAAATGAGAATAGAGCGATGGTTTGGTAATTGCCGACAATCCCAATGAGGGCGAATTGTAGTGATGAAAATATAAGATTTTACATTTAATTTTGCTCATTTCGTTTAATTATTGTAGCTTTGCCACTGCTATTAAAACAATATTACATTTAAGATGAACGAAATAGACTACAAATTTGTACATAAAGATTTTAGAATCAATGGATTTCCTATAGATAGAGAACGACTTATTATCTTGGCGGTAGCCTACGTGAAAGATGGTTTGCCTTACCGCAAATCGGTGGGGAGGTTTCTTTTGGATTGGCTTGACGACAGGGATTATATAGAAGCGACGACCTCTGGTTCTACTGGCATTCCTAAGCAAATTCACCTTAAGAAACAAGGTATGGTTAATTCGGCTTTGGCTACGGGTGAATATCTTAATCTTTCACCTAAGAATCGTGCTTTGTTGTGTTTGCCAGCTGACTTTATTGCAGGTAAGATGATGCTTATTCGCGCCATTATTTTAGGTTTACACCTTGATATTATTCGCCCTTCGTCTATGCCTTTATCGCTTACCAGTAAGGATTATGATTTCTGTGCAATGATACCTTTGCAAGCGGCGAAATCTCTTACTGATTTGCCTCGTGTGAAGAAGGTAATATTAGGAGGTGCTTCTATTGATGGAGAATTAGAAGCTAAATTACAGAATATTCCCACAGAAGTGTATTCGTCTTACGGAATGACTGAAACTATTTCGCATATTGCGATGCGCAGGGTAAATCACACGATGGAGCACGAAACTACCTATAAAGCAATGCCTAATGTTACGTTTACCCAAGACGACCGCAATTGTTTGGTAATTAATGCACCTTTGATTGCCGACCACCCTGTGATTACTAATGATATTGTAAATCTCATATCGCATAGTGAATTTGAGTGGTTAGGGCGTTTTGACAATATTATCAATTCGGGAGGCTTTAAAGTCTTTCCAGAAAGTGTAGAGCACAAGATTAAGAAGTACATCAAAGGTGATTACTTTATTACTAAAGAACCTGATGATGAATTAGGACAACGAGCAGTGCTTTACGTACAGGGTGAGGAGAAGGATTACCCTACTTTGGCACACGATATTTATATGGATAAAGATATACTGAAATACGAAGTGCCTCGCCAAATCTATTTCGTTCCTAAGTTTGTGTATACCGATAATCAAAAGCTAAGAAGGGACGAAACGGTTAAGAAATACAAGAAATAAGATGAAACTCAAGAGATTTATCCCTTATATATTGCCTTATAAGAAACAGGCAATACTGAACATATTTTTCAATATTCTTTATTCACTCTTTAGTGCACTTTCGTTTGTGGCACTTATCCCGATGCTTGATGTACTTTTTGGCAAAGCGCAAACAGTAGCTGAAGCTCCTGTATATTCGGGTAATTTGTTGGATTTAGGGAGTTATGGTAAAGCCTACTTAAACTACAAAGTAGGAATTCTTGCGGGAGAAAATACTATTTGGGCTCTTGGAATAGTGATTGCTTTGGTAATTTCACTCTTCTTGCTGAAGAATATGTTTAGCTATTTAGCTTCTTTTTTCATCACTTACCTTCGCAATGGTGTATTACGCGATTTGCGTGATGCACTTTACAAAAAGGTTGTAAGCCAACCGATAGCATTTTTCTCAGAACAGCGCAAAGGCGATATTATGTCGCGTATGGTAGGTGATGTAAACGAAGTACAATACTCATTGCTCTCGGGATTGGAGGCTTTTGTGAGAGAACCTCTTACTATTCTCTTTTCTATTTTGGTGATGCTAGGTATTAGCGTGAAACTTACAGTATTTACCTTTGTATTTATTCCTATTGCAGCGGCAGTAATTTCGAGGATAGGTAAATCACTAAAAAAGAATTCAATAGCTTTACAACAAGAGCAAGGGCGATTTCTTTCGCTCATAGAAGAGACTATAGGGGGATTGCGCATTATAAAGGCATTTAATGCTGAGGGTATTTTTTCTAAGAAATTTAAGGAATCTAGTAATACTTTTAACCGATTGAGCAATAAGGTAATGAACCGTCAGAACTTAGGGTCGCCAATGAGTGAGTTTCTCGGTATCCTGATGATTGCTATTTTGCTGTGGTTTGGAGGCTCGTTAGTGTTGGTAGATAAAACATTAGAGGGCACTCAATTCATTGCCTTTATGGGATTGGCGTACAATATTCTCACCCCCGCTAAGGCTATCAGTAAGGCATCATACGATATGCGAAAAGGGAATGCAGCAGCCGAACGTATTTTGGAAATCCTTGATTACGAGAATCCTATTAAAGAGTGTGAAAATCCTGTTGTAATTTCTGATTTTACCACTGCTGTAGCTCTGAAAGATATTACTTTTGCGTATGCTGAACTGCCCGTACTCACTCATTTTTCTTTGGAAATACCTAAAGGAAAGACAATTGCCTTAGTAGGGCAATCAGGGAGTGGCAAGAGCACTATTGCGAACCTTATCACTCGTTTTTACGATGTAAATCAGGGAGAGGTACTTATCGATGGGGTGAACGTAAAAGATATGCAAACTGCCTCCTTGCGAAAGCTCATAGGGGTGGTATCGCAGGATTCTATTCTTTTTAATGATACGGTAAAGAACAATCTGCTGATAGGAAAGCCCGATGCTACTGATGAAGAACTAGTGACAGCGGCTAAAATAGCTAATGCTTATGAATTTATAAAAGACCTTCCCAAGGGGTTCGATACCAACATAGGCGATGCAGGTAGTAAACTGAGTGGCGGACAAAAACAACGTCTTAGTATTGCTCGTGCAGTGCTGAAAAACCCACCTATAATGGTACTCGATGAGGCAACTTCGGCACTTGATACAGAAAGCGAGCGTTTGGTACAGAATGCCTTAGAAAATATGATGAAGAACCGCACTTCGGTAGTGATTGCACACCGGCTTTCAACAATCCAAAATGCTGACCAAATAGTAGTAATGCAAAAAGGGCAAATAGTAGAGCAGGGTACCCATACTGAGCTGATACAAAGGAATGGTATGTATAAAAAGTTAGTGGAAATGCAATCGTTTGAGCAATAAGCTTAGGGTATAGGAGTGAGCCACACAGGCAGGTGCGAGCCGCACGGGCAGATAAACAAAAGACGAACAAAGAACGAACAAAGAACGAACAAATGATGAATCTAAACCGAAGAAAAAGCGAATAATAAAACAACTACAAACAGATATTTATACTTACTTATTTAGAACTTTAGCAAGAAGGAATGAGTGTTTTTACTTTTTTTGTACCTTTGCACCCAAATAGATTATAAACGAACAAAACTAATGAAGAATTTTATAGAAGAATTGCGTTGGCGCGGTATGATTCAGGATATAATGCCTGAAACTGAACAACATCTTATGGAAGGATTACGCGCCGCTTATGTGGGGTTTGACCCTACAGCCGATTCGTTACATATCGGGAACTTAGTGAGCGTGATGATGTTGCGCCATTTCCAAAATTGCGGTCATAAACCCTATGCACTTGTAGGAGGTGCAACAGGTATGATAGGCGACCCTTCAGGTAAATCGGTAGAACGCAATTTGCTCACTGAAGAAGTATTAGCACACAATATAGCGGGTATTAAAAAGCAGTTAGCTAAGTTTCTCGACTTTGAAAGCCAAGCTTCTAATCGTGCTGAACTTGTGAATAACTACGATTGGATGAAAGAGTTCTCGTTCCTTTCATTCATTCGCGACATTGGTAAGCACATCACCGTAAACTATATGATGGCTAAGGATTCGGTAAAAAAACGCTTTGACCCTAATGAAAATACCGATGGAATGTCGTTTACTGAGTTCTCATACCAACTCTTGCAAGGTTATGACTTTTTGCATCTCTATCGTGAGAAAAACCTCACTTTGCAAATGGGAGGGTCTGACCAATGGGGAAACATTACCACTGGTACCGAGCTCATTCGCCGTATAGCAGGAGGGAAGGCGTATGCCCTTACTTGTCCGCTGATTACTAAAGCTGATGGTACTAAATTCGGTAAGAGTGAAGGCGGTAACGTATGGCTTGACCCCGAGAAAACCTCGCCTTACAAGTTCTACCAATATTGGATTAATACTTCCGATACTGATGCAGAACGTTATATTAAAATCTTTACAATGCTCAGCAAAGAGGAAATCAACAGTCTCATCGCACAGCACACCGAGGCGCCTCACTTGCGTGTATTGCAAAACAAATTGGCTGAAGAACTCACCCTATTAGTACATGGGCGTGAAGAGCTTGAGAAAGCCCAAAAAGCATCACAAATCCTCTTTGGTAACTCTACTTCTGCCGATTTACGCACTTTGGATGAGAAAACTTTCTTAGAAGTGTTTGATGGTGTACCTCAATCCGAAATAAGTGCCACTGATATTGCTGGTGGACTTGATATGATTGCCATTCTTTCAGCAAAAACAGGCTTCATTAGTTCTAATTCCGAAGCACGTCGTGCCTTGAAAGAGAACTCTATTTCCGTAAATAAAGAGAAAGTAGGTGAAGATTACCAAATAGGGGAAAAAGACCTTGTAGATGGGAAATTTATCTTATTACAACGCGGAAAGAAAAACTACTTTATAGTAAAGAAAGTATAATTCTTTATAATATCCAACTTTGCCAAAGTTTTCCTGCCCGTGCGGCTCGCACCTTTGGCAAAGTTTTTAACTTCTAGCTCTTAACAATGAAACTTCTCTTATCCTTCGTTTTATGCTTCTTACTTATCGCTTGTAAAACAGTAGATATGACTGTGCTAAATGATGTGCCCTTTTGCTATACCAACAACAAAAGGCAGTAGTGAATAGCTTCCGGTTCCATTTTAAAAAAGATAGATACAAATAGACAATCAATATTACCATCCTCATATAGAAAGTAAGCACCCAAGAAAAGAAACACCCTAATCTTCTTCTATTATATGTACCCCAAAGAGATTACTAAAAATCTCTTTTACTTTTATAAAATCACTTTGTCGTATGGCTAAATGTAGCACACAGTTTTCAGTGAGCAGTTGATGACTGATAGAGAGGTTCTGCTCTTTTACTACCCGCATTACTTTGTTCATCAGTGGATATTCAAAACTGATGATGAGTTCCTCGGTAATGAGCTTTTCTACAATTTCTACTTCTTGCAAGGTGAGCTGAGCAGTAGTTTTGTAAGCCTGCACCAATCCGCCTACCCCTAATTTAATCCCTCCGAAATAGCGCACTACTACCACCAGTACATTAGTAAGCTCAAATGACTGTATTTGTCCATAAATGGGAATCCCTGCTGTATTGTTAGGTTCACCGTCGTCGTTAGTGCGATAACGCTGGGTAGTGCCATAACCCAATTGCCACGCATAACACCAATGCCGTGCCGAGAAATGTGCTTTCTTCACAGCTTCGAGATGCGCCTTTATCTCTTCTTCAGAAGTAATCGGGAAAGCATAGCCTAAAAACTTACTGCTTTTCTCCTTAAATATCACCTCTTCTACCGAGGTTACTATGGTTTTGTAGGTATCCAAATCAGCTAATTATTGAAAGGTATATTTCACTGAAAGTCCTGTGCGAATAGTCGTCATTGGAAAGGCAGTTGAGATAGCCGATTTAGAGAAATTGTATTGGAAATAATACGATGCCAAAAGGTTACGAGTAAGAGCATATTCGGCAGTGAGGTTACCCAACCACGAGGTTTGTCCTGCCGTTACTTGGTTGTTGAATATTTCCATATTGCGTATTACCGTAAACTCATTGAGGTAGGAAAGAGTGCCTTTCAGTACTAAATCGCTCTTCAAGGTAGTGAGATTACCATTTACTCGGGTAACGAAACGCAAATCTTTAAATCGGTATCCTACCCCGAATTTGTATTCGCGTTTGAGTATCTCAGTTAGGTAATCATTGTCCAAACTGATAGAAATAGTACGGTCTCGGTTGAATTCTGCCAAGAAGCTCATAGAGTTTTTGAATTCCATATCGGCTCTAATAAGCGGATTGAACTGCTCAGCCAGGGTAACGGTAGAATAGAGTTTCTCATTGAGAAAATCGCCTGCTACGTTCGTTTTATTAGGGTTAGCCGGTTCATATTCTAAATTAGTGCGAAACTCACTAAGCGAGTAGCTAGCACGATAACCGTGTGCCAATGAGAAACGACGGAAAGTATTCTTGATAAACTCTACGCGCATTAGTCCGGTATAGCGTATATTCCATTCAGGGATAGGAATATTCTTGAAAGCATCAAGCGATACGCCACTAGCACTACTTCCTGAATAGGCTGCAAAGAAAGCAGGTATCATCACTGCTTGGCTCTTTTTGCTATAACCTATAGGGTAACCTTCTGCATCTACGCTGGCTGGATTCAAACCGCGTGCCTCAGCCAAACGACGCGCTACGGTAAGTCGGTTTTCTTTGAAACGTTCAAAGGCTTCCGACTTGTATTCATCAATCTTATTAAAGGTAGTAGCTATCAAGTTGGTAGAAATATTGAAGCTACCTACTTGGTTACCTACTAATGGATTATAAACAAAGTTGCGCACTTCAAAGGTTTCAGTATAGTTCTCGGTATACTGACGATTAGCCTTTAAGTTGATTTGCAAATCAGGGATAGGTTGCAAATTAGCCGTAAGCAATAGTTGTCTTTCTTGTGATTTGATGTATTGGTCGTTGAAATCAGGAAACTCAGTAAGGTAACCGCGTTTTGCCATCTCGTAACGCAAGTCAGTTTGGTCGCCAAACATAAAGCCTGCCGATGGTTTAAAGGTACCTAAGAAGCCCACTTGTTGCGTATATCCTGGTATGGTGCGGGCATTGGTAACTGAATAGTTCACTCCTACTGTTTTGAGCATTGTCAAGAAAGTTTTAGCTACACTGGCTTTTTCTCCTCTTGGAGTCGCTTTTACGCCTAAGTAACGATACAGCTGGTCGAAAGTAAGGTTTGCTGTAAAGTTATGCGTATTGCCGTTTTGCAAGGTGTTTACTTCTTGGCGTGCCAACTGTAAGAGGGTTTGTGAACCGCGCTGATAGTCGAAATCACCAGAATAAGTATAGTTAGCTTTCATAAATTCAAAGAAAGGAAACTTACTAAAAGGTAAATCGTAGTTCACTTGGAACTTCGAGAAGAAGTGGTCTGGAGTTCCTAAATCCCAGAAATCTGACCAAAGTGAGACTTCTTTATTAACGCCTGATATATCGCCATTGCCATCGTACACATAGTAATTGCGAATGATACTGTTATTAGTAGCATTAAAGTTCAATCGCAATGATTTAGTCAAATTGTAGTTAATAGCGTATTGGTGATTCATCTGGTAATTGCGCTGTTGTAGCTCAGGGAGTGCTTTTTGCTGATTCGCATTCACACCATCAAAATGTACATCGCGGAACAATTGCTTGGTGAAAGAACGATTGATATCACTAGTAAACATAATGCTGGTAGGCAGAATGTTTAAGTTTACATCTGCTAACCATTGCCAATAGCGCTTATTAGCAAACTTACTACTTTTCTTGAAAGGCTCTACGGCAGTAGGTTTGAAAGTATAGTTGTACATAAAGCCTGCGCGCACTTGTTGTTCATCTTCGTAACGCAACTCGTAATCGCGGTGGTTCTTTTCGTTGTAAGCGTAATTAAAAGTAAAGTTCTCTATATTGTAGATACGGTTTTTCTGTCCTTCGCCTAAGTTTTTCTTTACCCCGATGAGGTTAATACCGCGTCTTAGTGTATAATCTTCCGCTTGTTCTTTAATAATTTCTCGCTCGCGTGCGTTTTGTGCTACGTCCAATCGGTCTTCTAATTTGATGTCTTGATATACCGGGTCGTACTCTGGGGTCGAGAGTTTCTGAGAGTGATTCAAACCTACCGGTATTTGCATATTCCACTTAGGAGGGAGCAGTTTCCCCGCATTGATGTTCATCATTACATCGTATTCGCGGGTACTTTCTAAGGCACGCTGATTAGGAGCTTGGTCTACTGCTCCAAAGCCTACGGTATGCATACGCCCTGTAGCCGAGATGTTCATTAGTTCAGAGGCATTCGCATCAAGAGAGCCTACGGCTGCCCAACCGCCGTGGTTTTCCAATTCGGCTACACGCAATTCGTTGAACCAATATTCCCCACTCAGTCCATTACTGCCCGATACGTTTTTCACCCCTATCATTACGGCTCTTACACTACCGAGCGATGGATTCCCTTTGATTACATAACGGTTTTGTCCCGCTACGTGTGGCGCACTCTCAGGTACTACATTGAAGTTTGCATCGTAGTATACCGCATCACTCATTGTTTGGTTGCGTATGCTGATAGCTTTTAACTTGGTGAGCACGTCCATTGGGATAACCAATTGGTTGTTTTGTGGCCATATCAGTTGCTCTGTCGAAGCACCCGCAGGCGTTACCTGTAAGGGTACTTCCACTTGGTAATAGTTGTCGTTAAAGTCAGTACCTACCCGCAAGAAAGCCACTGCCTGATTATCGCTCAGCGGTTTGTTCTTATAGGCTTCAGCGTGAACAAACATCTTGATATACTTGTATTGTCGCAGGTCAAAGCGCATTGCCTTGTATACCGCTCTACTGTCGTTGTTTTCAAGGTTATCCACTATGTAAGATAAAGCCTGCTCGTTTTGTTCTACCAAGGTGTTGTTGGTATTAATACGCTCACGGCGTACCCCTGGTGGCATACGGTAAGGAATAGGCTGACGGGTTTCGTTCTCAATTAAGTTTACTGAATTGATTTCTACTTTGGTGCCGTCATCACTTGGGTCGTCCTTATCGGTGCTGAGGGTATAGTTGTAATAACGCCAATCACCCCGAATAAGGTCAAGTGTACCAAAGCGTAATAGCATTTCTTGAGGGAAGCCTGTAAGGTACATACGCATATGGGTCATCGAGTTGATGATATCCATCTTGTCGTTGTTGTTCAATGGGTATTGGAACCCTTCTCGCCACATCTCACCGCTGGCAATCGGTATTTTAAACTGTATCCAGCGGGCACTTACTTGTTGCCCGTTAGGTGCTTCTACTGATACCACGCGAATATCATTCACATAAGGGTCAGCAGTGGTAATATTAGGTTTAATACGCACTCTGTATTCAAGGTAGTTGTTGGCGGTGTTCATCGTATAATCACCGTTGATATCTTCATAATCAGGAATTGTGGTCGAACCTCTGTTCGTATTAGTCACTGCCACAGGCGAGTTACCTTGTGTACCATTGTAGTTGTAATAACGGTTTAAGATACCACCACTACGCGCCAAAAAGTATTCGTAGTTATCCATCGCAGGGTCGTTAGGTGAGGTAGCTACGTTATTGTTGTATATTCTCGATTCTTCGGCGTCGTTGAGTCCATCTAATCCTATATCTTGCAAGGCACGGTTAGATGAGTTGTCATCAAAAGCATATATCAGCGATTGTGCCGCAGGTACTTTACCCCAAGACGAGGTATTAATACTTGAAGTAGAAGAAAGTCCTGGTAAGCCGTTTTCGTATTGTTTCCTGCCGTCTTTAAGCACGTCTTCTGATATATTTCCTAAGTTGAAAACCAATTCTCCATCACCACTGTATTCACCTGAATAATAAGGATCCATCACCCAGAACTGCAAGAACTCTATGTTACTTTCTTGAAAATCCGAATAGCTCATACCGCGCATAATCCCTGCCCATTTGTCGTTTTGGGTACGAGAAGCAAAACTTGGGTCGTTGTTATAAGGCCCTTTTACATTAGGGTAATAAGCTAAGTCTAAGGTAGTTTGTACTAACGATTGTCCTTGGGCTAATTGCTGTTGTGGGAAGATTTCTTCTATAAAAATACGACGCGTACTATTTTTAGAGATTTCGCTACTGCTTATCTCCGAAGGCTTTTGGTTTGAATAGAACACAGGGTCTATGGTATACCACGATAGTTTAGCACGCCCATAACCATTGCGTAAGTTATTGGGGTCATCAGGCCCATTACCGTATAGGGTGCGTGAAGCTGTACCACTGCCTTGTCCAAATTCCAAAGGTGTGCTCGCCAATTTCCACGCAAGGGGCGAACGCATATCAATAGTGGCTTGCGCTGCCTCAAAGTCGTCTAAGTACACGGTAGTTTCTCCGTCAAAATCATCTGCCTTAGGGGTACCGGCTCTTAGGTAAGCAAATTCACCTCGTATAGATAGATTCGACGGCGCATCGCTCTTAATCGTAGGAATGCGGTTTACCCACCGAGTGAGGAAAGGTAGCTCAGTAGAGTAAGTTCCTCCAAAACCGAAGATAGTATTGTTTACGGCTTCTTGCCCGTAGCTGGTCTTTTGGGTATAAGGTCGTTCGCGTAGGTTCACGATAGAACCCCCGATGATAAACTTATCGTTGAATTTGTGTTCTACATTCACGCCCATAAAGCGGGTGGTTTGCCCTCCAAAAATCAGGTTGTTCTCTACTGAAACCTGTATAGGCAAGTTGCTGGCTTCAAGACTCGGATTGATAATCTCCACAATTCCTGATTGATAGTCTACTAAATAGTCTAACCCTTCTACCAGTATACGCCCACCTGCAATCACGGTTACTGAACCACGAGGCACATTGAAAGCCCCTAACGAAATCCCCCTTCTTCCCGATGACTTATAGCGTCCTTTCATTTGGAACTTATTCTTATCACCGTCCATCTGGGCTTGGGTTTTCGTATTTTTGTATAGTGAAGTATATACGTATTTTCGTTGGTTGTCATTATAAGTTGCAGGGTCGTCGTAATTTGCACCACCACCTAAGGTGTTGTATAGGTATTCACCAAAAGGCTCTACTTTGGTAAAGAATATTTTTCCGTATTGTTCGTCTACGGTAATGCCCGGAACAAAATCAAAGAACCCGTCACCACCTGGCTGAGGGTCGTTGTATTTGTTGAGGCGGTCGAAGTTGAAGAGATTTAACAAAATGCGGTCTTCCAATCCTGTGGGCCAACCGTTATTGTTTACTTTTTCGATATAGTTAATAGGGGAGGGGTTGGAGTAGAAGATATTCATACGGAAATCTTCTGGTGAAAGCTGTGCTGAACCTACTGAATACACGTTCTTCATCATCAAATCCCAAATAGGGTCTTTCACATTTAGGCGGTTACTCTTAAGCATCTTCAATACCAAAAGGTTATTGGTAATCGCATTGTTACCACCTCCGTAGAACTGATTGGTAGTTGCCGAGATACCGTCGTTGGCAAACTCACCCACTTGATACACTTGGCTACCGTAGGTATATTGATAAGCCACCGCCAATACCTCATCGCTACTAAGGGCTGTGCTCAGCGAGATATAACCGAGTTTTGTATCTACTTTATAGTCCACTCCCTCTTCAAGTTTACGAGCGTTCTCTATAACGGCGTAGTCGTAACCCTGACTCACGTAGGAGCTGTTCGTGCCAAAACCTTGTTGTACCGTAGCCACATCGCGAATAGCGCTAGTAAGTACCGAATTTGGTGTGCCCAAACGTGTAGGGTCGTATTTGTTAGCCCCATTGGCAGGCATATTATTGGTAGTAGCATTAAAGAAGCTGGCTCCTGCTTTATTTCCCAAACGCGTATTCTCCATTTTGGGTTCACCTAAGTCTTGTACAGCCAAGATATTGCGGATATTCCCCATACGGCTATTGCGGTTGGTTACCCACACCTCCAAACGGGTAATTTGCACTTTACTATTGATAAATGGGTAGTTTTCTAAAGCGCGGTCGTAGTTATCACGGAAGAACTGTGCGAGGAAGTAGTTGCGGTTTTCGTCGTAGTCAAGAGCCGAAAATTCAAACTCTGTAATAGTACCACTGCCTTGGGCACTTACGGTCTTTCGCTCCGATTTCTGTTCAGAGAAAACACCCGTGATAGTAGTGCGCCCAAATTTAAGTTCTGTCTTCACCCCGAAAAGGCTCTGCGAACCTGTGATGAGTGAGTTAGACATCGGCATTGAGATATTACCCAATTCTATTTTTTGTACGATATCGTCTTCATCAGGGGTATATTCTAATTTAAATACATTTTGGAAATCAAAAGAGGCTTGTGTGTCGTACTGAGCGTTAAGTGTTAGGCGTGTACCTATCTTACCGGTAAGCCCTAAGCTGATGCGCTGTTCAAAATCTAAGCCCCACGAACTGCGGTAACGCGGACTCACTACGGGGTTGTCGTTGCGCGTATAGCGTACACCTAAATCTACCCCTACACTTCCCTGCGGAATTAGTTCTATATTGCGCCCCCCGAACACGCTTTCAAAAAAGTCAGAATTTACGTATAATTCGGGCAAGAGGTCACGTTGCGTTTTTTTCTTATCGGCAGTATTGCTTTGGGTATCGCCTATGGCGTCCAATTTAGTTCGGTAGTATTCCTTCATACGCTCACGCAACACCAAGTTTTCATATTGTTGTACCGTGAGAAACATAGGGGTAGAAAGGTCGTAATTCCCTAATTTCTCAGTGTATACATAGCGGTCGAGCGTCGGGTTATAGGTATACTGATGCACAATGCTTTTAGGTTGCTCTAACCCTATACGCCCAATGCCATTCCGCACAGTCGTCTCAGTTTGAGTACTCGTAGCGGTTTGGGTCGTAGGGGTTACTTGTGCTTGAACACTGAATCCTGCTAAAAGTAGTAGAAATAAGGTTAAACGTTGCTTTACTGACATCTTATAAGAAATAATTAAACACCTATAAACCAAATTATTGCTATAACGTTATAACCTCTTTTTTGGCAGATAGGTACATTATGAGATAATGTAATTTGGTGCAAAAATATAAAATAAAGTATAATTAGCAAAGGATATCACTTTTTTTCTACACCAAATGTGTAAATTATTTTTTTAAATATACTTCACCTTCACCCTATCTTATCACTATCCTACCTTCGCCTTTTAAACGGATAAGCACCCCAGTTGAAATCACCTTCCTCCTCCTAATACACTCTTTACTTTCGTTTTCCCTCTCTTTACTCTTCGCTTAATTAACATTTTTTAACTTTTTAATATCTGCTCTTAACCTCTCATTATTAACTACTTATATACTCTTTCTATACCAATCGTCCAAGATTCGTATAAGCTTCCTATAAGCTTTCTATAAGCTAACTATACCATAACCTTATCTTCGATATCTTCCGTGTATATCCGAAATACTCCGATAATGTACTTTTGAAAATCCCTTTCTTTTGCAAAAAATAAGGCAATGGTTTTTCATACCATTGCCTTATAGCAGTTACTCTTTATATTTCTTTTTCGCGTTTATCTATTAACTCTCACCTGCCCTTGTGGCTCGCATTTTTACATCAAACTACCGTCAAAAAGGAAAGGTAGTAAATCTTTGATAGAAGCTGTTCTGATGATATTCCCTTCTGCTCCCATAAAATAAACAGGTATTAGCTTTTTCTGCTTAGTCTCGTATTCTGAAAGTGATTGCCTACACGCTCCACACGGAGAAACAGGGTAACAAGTAGGGTCTTCGGCAGTGCCCGAAATAGCAATCATCTCTATTTCTTCATCAGGACATTGGGTAGAAGCCTGATAAATAGCCACTCTTTCAGCACATAACCCCGACGGATAAGCAGCATTCTCCTGATTAGAACCTATGAAAATCTGTCCGTTTTTAAGACGAACCGCCGCTCCTACCTTAAATTTGGAGTAAGGAGCATAAGCATTTTCTCTAGCCATAATAGCTTGTTGCATTAGTTCTTGTGCCTTTTTGGGCAAGTCAGTAACCCCCTCAAAAACGCTATATTTAATATTTAATTGTTTTTCCGTTTTCATAAGTGAATATTCAATATTTGATTTATGGGGCAAATATACAGAAAATAATCAAAACTAATACACTTTTGTTATGGTTTCAGCATTTTAAAATCTTCTCTACTTTCAATAGGCGTATTTTGGTACTCTAACGTCCAGCCCACAGCTCGGGTAGCAAAAATAAGATTAGAAAGTTCGGTAAGCAATCGATTTTCGGCATTGCTCCTTAGGGTTGAAGCATTCACTTTGCGTTCCAACTCGGCTTTTACCTTCTTCTGTATCTTCTCTACATCGGTAGGAGTAAAAGGGTTCACCTGACTCTGGCTCACGTCGTAATATTTCATCGTTGGGTATATCTTTACCTCTGCCTCTGGTAGCGATTTAATGATGACTTTCTTTTGCTCTTCGTTTACCTCATAGCTGATTTTGTGCAGGTCGTAAGCTACCGTTACATCAGCATTTACTACTGTGAGGATTTTCTTATCAAACGAAAGCAAATCCATAAAGTACTTTTGAGTATCGGTATACGAGAGTACTTCTGCAAAATGTCCTTCAGTAACAACCAACTTGCTTACGTTGGCTATTTGCGTTTGTATCAGAGCCGTATCAGCCTCCAATCTCTCTTTGTCTTCTTTCTTATCAGTAAAATACTTTACTAATAGCAAGGCTACTACAGCCACAGCTACTCCTAACAAAAATTTCTTCATTATCGTATATATTTTTTAATGTAAAAACTTCTTATTTAAATACCAGCTATCGCTAGCTTAATCTATTACCTTTTACCTATTGCCTATAATGTATCCCAAAAAGCACGCCAAAATTCCCAATCCTACACTTCCTACTACATAAAAAGTAGCTTTTAGTAGTTCATTTTGCTGAAATAATTGCAGTACTTCCAATGAAAAAGTAGAAAACGTGGTGAAGCCTCCCAAAACGCCTGTCATTAGTAATAAAATTAGATAGCTATCTACTTCTTTATTCTTGAAATAACCGTAGAGTATTCCTATCAAGAAACACCCCAATATATTTACCATAAAAATACTTATCGGGAAGGACAATATTTTACCCCATCTGCTCAATCCTACTGAAAGCACATAACGAAAAACTCCGCCCATAAAGCTCCCAAGTCCTACTATTAAAACTGATTTTATCATACTTACAATTATTTGGTAATACTGTTAGATTTGTTTATCGCCTGCCCAACTCACAAAAACCGTCATTAAATGAGTTTCGAGAGCTTCGCAATAGCCTACAAAGAAGAAATCTTCTCTTGATAGTTCGCTGTGATGTTGTTTGTTTACTTGTAATAATAATACCAATTTCCGTTCCACTCCTTGTCGCAATCTTCCTGAGAGGCAAAAGTACAGTCCTTTATACCTTCCTCAGGGTATTGTTGCTCGTGCAATAGTTTTTGGTGATATTCGTTTATCTTTTGCAGTAAGCCTGTTTCCTTTGCTTTGCTCAGTTCCTCTTCTGTTTTAAAAATGTAAGACACAAAGTAATCTTGTGGGGCTATATAAGCTCCGAAATCTACAGAAGCGTATAATTCTTGAAAAGTTGCCCTTACCTCTTCTTGTGTTTGGGCAATGATATTTTTCCATATTTTGCTCATCATTTTTTATTTATTATTCTAATAACCACTGTTCATCGGTAAAACCTTTGCGGTAAGCCTTGCCGTGCACATCAATCACAGCGTGCCATTCTTGGCAGGTTTCTAAGGGAATTTCAGCAACTAAGGGCATACACTCTTCGCGGAGGGCTTTGTAAGTCTGTGCTGAAGAGAGGTTCAGGCGGTTCAAAAGTCGTATAGCGTACTGGTCGGCTATGAATACCTTTCGCTCAAAGATGTACAACAACATAGCATCGGCAGTTTCTTCGCCCACACCTTTGATAGAGAGCAGTTCCTTGCGAAGTTCCTCAGTAGGGATAGCTTCAAACTTTTGTAAGGAAGCTCCGTGCGACACATACCATTCCATTAGGGCTTTGATGTAAGTGCTTTTTTGCTTGTAGAAGCCTGCCGGACGTATATATTCCTGTAAAGTGTTCAGTTCCATAGCGTGTAAAGCCTCTACCGATAAGTTACCCTCTAAGTTAGCAAGGGCTTTTTCGGTATTCTGTTGGGTCGTTTGCTGAATGAGAATCATCGAAATCCAGTCGGTAATGCGATTGGGGTCAGTCCACCAATATTGCTTGCCGTAATGGGCTAATAATTTATTAAAAACTTTGATTTTTTGAGACATAAAATAATTTGCCGATGAGGCAAAGGTACAAAACAATTGACAATTGATAAAACCTTCCTCATAAGTAAGGTTTTCTAGCAATGAGGGCAAAATGATTCTGCTAATTCGTTAAAAGTTTGTGTAGTTGAGCGTTGAACGAGGGCTGTTCGGTTGCCAAAGTACTGAAAAATTCATCGTCGAAAGCCTCGACCTTAGCGACAGCTTGTGCGATGAGTTCGGCACCTTGAGCGGTGATAGTAACTACTTTGGCGCGGGTGTCGGTCTTGTGTTCTTCCCTTGTAATGAGGTCTTTGCTCTGCAAAGTGCGCACCACTTGCGAGGTAGTCATTGGGTCTATCTTGGTGAAATTTGCCAAAGATACCTGCGTGATTTCCTTTCCTTGTTGGGCGAACCACTGGGCGCTCGCCAAGAGTACAAACTGGGGATGTGTGAGGTCGAAAGGTTGCAATACTTTTTTGATTCCGCGTTGCCATAACATACTTACCTGCCAAAGTAAAAGCCCTGAGCTTTCTTCGGCTCTTAAACTAAAAATTGAGGACTGAGAGATCATTGTGTAACATTTTAGAGGCTATAAGTTTAAAATCGTTCTCGGATATTTCCAAAATACCAAAGCGAAAAGGATATCCCCACGCTTTTTTGTTAGGGATAAAGTCCAATAGCTCGATAAGGTCGGCTATGGGCGTTTCTTCGCAGTCTACAAAAGTAATATTTCTCCTAAATGGACAGAAATTTTCACTCATCTGAAAGGCATAGACTTCCTCGTCTTTCACTCTGCCAATAGCCGTGAAGGCTTGGCATTTGTCTTCCTTTCCAAAATAGCGTTTGGAAGAGTAATAGAGAATACCGTCTCCCTCCTGCATACGTTTCAAAGGCTGTGCCTTTCCGTGGCAGGCTTGGGCAAATCCTCCCGCAACGCCCATTTGTACGTGGTCTCTGCTCGCCACGATAATCCAATATTTGATAGGTCTGTTTTTCATTTATAAATGGAATAAAAACCGTGTGACACACTGCCACACGGCGATTTTTATCAATTGCAAAATTAGTTTAATTCTTTGATTTGTGCAACCAATCGAGCGGCGTGATCTTTGGCTCTTTGTTGTAAGGTTGTAAGTGCTTCTTTGGGCATTACCTCTGGAATGTACTTCATTCCATAAGAGATTACAGGCTCTTGGAATAGCAGTTTGCAGTGATTGGCAGTTTGGCGGTGAATGTTGAGAAAATCGGTAAACGGATAGTTCTGTGCGCCACCGTGTTGGTAAGCCTCTTCAGGCGCTCCGGTAGTGAAAGAAAGGATGAGTTTCTTACCCATCAGCTTGTTGTCGCCATAAGCAAAGCCGTGTGAAAATACGTTGTCTAACCATTTTTTCAACAAGGCAGGAAGCGAATACCAATTCACGGGGAATTGCCATACAATTACATCTGCTTTTACAAGTTTAGCTTGTTCGGCAGTTACATCAATTTGATAGTTAGGATAAAGGGCTTGCAAGTTACTTACTTCAGCGTCAGGGAGCAAGCGTTTTACTTCTTCTAAAATAGCCTTATTGGCGTTGGACGTCTCCATAGTAGGATGCCCGTTGATAATTAAAACTTTCATATATAATTTAAATTTACTTCTTTATTCGGGCGCAAAGGTAATATGTTTTTATATAATAAAAAAACTTACTATATGTTATTTTATAAATATTTTTTTAAGGTGTAGGTATTACTATGAGTTAGGGATATAAAAAATCCCCACCGGTAGATTTCTCTATAAGCGGGGAGGGGCTTTGTATTTTATTTTCAATATCTTACTCAGGTGCGCAATAGGTTACGATATCAATACCGATGCCGTTGGGGTCTATAATGGCAAAATGGCGGTCACCCCAAGGCTCTTCGCGAAGCGCTATGGCGATGGGCACACCCTGCTCTTTTAGTTTGTGGTAATAGTCGTCTACGTTCTCTACTTCAATGGTGAGGTATACACCCTGTTGGGTAAAAGGTTTTTGGAAGAGAGGCTGTTGCGAAGGGTGGTTAGGCAACAAAAAACTGATTTCTGCCTCGTGATTGGGGGTGTGCAACAGCAAATAAAAGTCGTTTTCAAAAGTAACGCCAAATTGCAATACTTGGGTGTAGAAAGCCTTGCTCTCGGCTAATTTCTCGGTGATAATACCTGCGTTTAATTTCATTCTGATAATGTATTTGTTATTCGGGGGCAAAAGTACCGCAAGCGCAGGGAATACAATTGTAAAAAACGGACATTCTTCAGCCTAACACCTTGCTTGGGGTATCGCCATAGAATGTTTTAAACGATTTGATAAAGTGGGCTTGGTCGTAATAAGTGTCTAAAAAAGAATGGTTGTGATAGGCTTTTGCACTTAATATATGTTGGAAGCGCACAATATTGCTAAAAGTCTTAGGACTATCGCCTATGTAGTAGTCGAAAAGGCGGCGCAACTGTCGGGTGCTGATGCCGGTATCCAACTCACTGATGTGTATGCTACCTTTGCTTTGCAATATCTGCAAAAGTGCCGAGAAAAAGCGCTTATCCATCTGCAAAGGGCGTTGTGATAGGTGACGGAGAAAATAGTTATCCAAACGTTGTGCAATGGTAGCTAACGAAAAGGGAGTTTCCAACTGCTCGGCTATAAAAGTAGCCAACGCAGGTACTACCTCACGCAAAGGGATTTCTTGTGCGCTGATTTCAAAAGCATCTTGACCAAAAAGTAGCGGAAAGACACTAGGCAGAAAGCGCACTCCGACATAGTGAAAGGCACCCGTTATGGGAAACTCTACGTATGTATTGCAATAGCCCATAAGGGAACTCATCTGCGGGGTGTTGCAGTCAAAAAATAGATCTATACAACCGTCGGCAACTACTCGGTAGCAAAAAGGTGTGTTACGCGGAGGAGATTTCAGTTCCCAATAGCAATAGATAAACGAACGCAAAGCCTCACACGGAAGAAACTCAGTATAAGTAACCTCTTTTTCTTCCGCAGGAATAACCGATTGTATAGGGTGATAATAGGGACGAAGTGATAACACGTTGTTTGCTATTGATGAAGTGCAAAGATAAAAATAATTTGCAAATTAGCAAATTAGCAAATGTGTTAATTATAACAAATCCCCGCGCATATCATCTATGTGCGGGGATTTGTTATTTTACGCTTTTAATCTTTTTAAGCGTGAATACCGTGGAGCTTATTTCTTGATATACAACCAACCTACTTTGCTTTGTTGTTGGTTATGCTCATCGGTGTATTCAATTACATAATAGTAAGTACCTTGTGGAAGTTTGTTAGGAGCTTCTACGGTTACACGTCCGTTAGAAATACCTTTAAATACATTTCGAATGTTGTCGTAATGTTCAGCTTCCCATACTTTCACACCCCAACGGTTGTAAATACGTACCACATTGTTAGGGTAACTTTCAATACCTGCTATGTGGAAGTGGTCGTTCTTGTCACTACTTAACGATATAGCGTTGTAGACAACAATACTTTTTATTACTTCCACGGTTACAGTTGCAGTTGCACAACCACTAGCATTGCAAAGCTCGTATACAAAGGTATCAGTGCCTGCAAAGTCGGTGTGAGGACGGTATTCAATAGATCCATCACTATTTACCGAAACTGAACCATTCGCAGGGTTTGTGGTAACATTAGGTGTAGCACCTTCAGGGGTATCATTGCCTAATACATTGATAGTTACTGGCGTGTTGAGTGGTGTAGTTGTTCTGTCATCAACCGCTACAGGAACTGGAGCTGTAGGTGTAGTTGTCCCCACTACAACAGTAGCTGTGGTGGTAGCACAATTTCCGCTGTTTAGCTTATCACATATTTGATAAACAATAGTGTAAGTACCTGCTGGTGTATTGTTAGGAACAGTTACTTTACCGTCACTATCCAAAGTAGGTGTGTTAGTACCTGGTTGTTTAGGAGTAGCGCCCGTAACTACTGAAATACTTACAGTATTGGTAGTCGCTGTTGCCGTACCAATCTTATCGTTATCAAGTACTGATTTGGTGCTAGTACCAGTAGTGATAGTAAAGGTATCAGGATCAGCGGTGATAGAAGGTGTGCCTACTACAACAGTAGCTGTAGTGGTAGCACAATTTCCGCTGTTTAGCTTATCGCATATTTGATAAATAATAGTGTAAGTACCAGCTGGGGTGTTGTTAGGAACAGTTACTTTACCATCGCTATCCAAAGTAGGTGTGTTAGTACCTGGTTGTTTAGGAGTAGCCCCCGTAACTACTGAAATACTTACGGTATTGGTAGTAGCTGTTGCAGTACCTATCTTATCATTATCGAGTACTGACTTGGTACTAGTACCACTATTGAGAGTAAAGTCATCAGGATCAGCGGTGATAGAAGGTGTGCCTACTACAACAGTAGCTGTAGTGGTAGCACAATTTCCGCTGTTTAGCTTATCACAGATTTGATAAACAATAGTGTAAGTACCAGCTGGGGTGTTGTTAGGAACAGTTACTTTACCATCGCTATCCAAAGTAGGTGTGTTAGTACCTGGTTGTTTAGGAGTAGCGCCCGTAACTACTGAAATACTTACAGTATTGGTAGTCGCTGTTGCCGTACCAATCTTATCGTTATCAAGTACTGATTTGGTGCTAGTACCAGTAGTGATAGTAAAGGTATCAGGATCAGCGGTGATAGAAGGTGTGCCTACTACAACAGTAGCTGTAGTGGTAGCACAATTTCCGCTGTTTAGCTTATCGCATATTTGATAAATAATAGTGTAAGTACCAGCTGGGGTGTTGTTAGGAACAGTTACTTTACCATCGCTATCCAAAGTAGGTGTGTTAGTACCTGGTTGTTTAGGAGTAGCCCCCGTAACTACTGAAATACTTACGGTATTGGTAGTAGCTGTTGCAGTACCTATCTTATCATTATCGAGTACTGACTTGGTACTAGTACCACTATTGAGAGTAAAGTCATCAGGATCAGCGGTGATAGAAGGTGTGCCTACTACAACAGTAGCTGTAGTGGTAGCACAATTTCCGCTGTTTAGCTTGTCGCATATTTGATAAATAATAGTATAAGTACCAGCTGGGGTGTTGTTAGGAACAGTTACTTTACCATCGCTATCCAAAGTAGGTGTGTTAGTACCTGGTTGTTTAGGAGTAGCCCCCGTAACTACTGAAATACTTACGGTATTGGTAGTAGCTGTTGCAGTACCTATCTTATCATTATCGAGTACTGACTTGGTACTAGTACCACTATTGAGAGTAAAGTCATCAGGATCAGCAGTGATTGTAGGGTTACCTACTACAACAGTAGCTGTTGCTGTATCGCAAACTGATATATTTACAACAGTGCTACAAATTCTATATCCAATATGGTAAGTACCCGATTTAGTTCCTGCTGGAACAGTAACAGTACCATTTGCATTAAGTGTAGGCGTTGCAGAACCTGCTACTCCTACTGCTGGGGTAGTTACAGTTAAACTTACAGTACCTATGGTAGCTGTGCGAGTACCTACTTTATCGTTTACTAATACTGTTTGAGTTGAGGTAGTAGTAACTGAACCATCAGTAAAAGTAAAGGAATCATCTTCTGTTTTTATATTTAGCAAAGTGATAGTGCGAGTTTGGGTAGCAGTCTTGCCTAAAGCATCTTTTCCTACAAAGGTTACAGTTACAATACCACTGTTATTGCAAAGGTCGGTAGGTTTTACAGTGTCGTAATTATGAGTAACACTTGCTGCGTTTCCACAGGTATCGGCAGCAGAAGCAGAGTTGAGCCACTGAGTGATACTTGCAGTAGCATTTTGGCAATTTACCACTAAAGGAGCTGGTGTTGTTAAGTTTATTTCTTGAGGGTTAACTTGTACTGTTACTGTTTGAACAGCTTCACAACCGTTATAACGTTTCAACGTAAGTTTATAAGTAACTACAAGAGGAGAGGTGATGTTAGCCCCATTGTATAAGAAAGTAGGAGTTGCTAAATTATTTGCTGATAAATATCCTAAGGCATCAACTGGACTTACAGCACTCCAAGTATAACCGGTGTAGGTAGCAGCTGCTACTGGATAAGCAAGTGTTATACTGCTAGTTGCACAAGTAGTAAATGATTGAGTAAGTCCTTCGATAGTAGTAGGAGCAGGTAAAGCACTCACTACATCCCCACAAAGACATACATTATCTTCATTTTTAAGCACTAAAAGCAATCTACATACTTTATCAGCATCTACTAAGTGGCTGAAACTTCTTTCGGCTGAAGTAGCACCGTTGGCTAAAGTTTCTGTACTAGTGTAAGTAGTGAGCTTAGTATCACTAGCGTCTACTTCTTCATTGTTGTTAGCATCATAGTACAAGCTCGTTACTACAGGGCGTGCAGTAAGGGTAGCTGATGTTGTAGCTCCATTAGTAAGTTTGTATTTTACAGTAATTTTCTCTTTGTTGTTTTCAGCCTTAGAGCTTACAGTCACATTGCTAAATGACAACGATGGACGATCATTTTTTATCACCACAATACGACGAAGTGAAGAGTTCACAGTAAAAGCATTACATTTTCCTCCTTGTGCTGTTGAACAAGTAACCCCTGTAACCGTATCTGTAGTAAAGGCAGTAAGTTCTTTAGGGGTAGCACAATCTACAGTTTCATTAGCTTTTTGTCTAATAGTAACATCATATTCAAAAGAATGAGCGTTTTTCATTCCTTTAGGAACAGTTACTACTATTTCTTCTTCATTACCCACATTCTTGTCTTCTCCCGTTTTGCGAGTAGGGTCAGCCCAAGAAGTTCCAGGAGTACGTGACTTCATTGCCCCTGAAACAAACTCATACCCCTGAGGTATACGGAAACGCAAGCGGGCATTGTTGCCAATTTCAAAAGTAGGACTACCAGCGTTTATAGTTACGCGTGTGCGGTAGGTAACCCCTGTGTCGCAGGCAGAACCATTGCCACTCACATAAGTTGGGTTGTCAAGGGTTATGCTGTAATCACTGATGTTTACTCCATTAATACCCGCTATAATAGCGCGTGTTTTATCGCCTGTCGCAGGTTTACCGCAGAGATTATTACCTTCAATATCTATATCGAATGAAGAACCTGCAGTAAAATCACAATCAGGAGTTACTTTAAAAGTAAGTTTGAATTTACGATTTTCAGCGTTTGTAGGTTCTGATATTGAACCAGGGAGGCTACCTCCTGGTAAGATAGTACTGATATCAAAAGTGTGCTTGAAACCAGTAGTGGTATGCTCAATACGTTTTGTTCCGCTATTTACATAGTATTTTCTACCACTATTGAGAGGGTATTCCACCTCTATATCACTGAAAGTAATACCCGAACCTTGAGTAACTACCAACTTTGCGTCGTAAATATCTCCCTCATCAGCACTGTTGATAATATAACTGTAAGGGGTAGCTGTACACATTGCAATAGATCCCACTTTATCAGGATTGTTTTGACCAGGGTTATTGGCATCGGGAGCTATTTCTTTTTTACTTTTAGCTACTGTAATGTTGTAGGTAAGGCTCTTGTCGCTACAAGTGCTTTGGTAACCTGCTGTAGGGTTGCTGTTACAGTTCCAACCTGCATACACTTTTAGTAGGTGTAAAGGAGCGTCACAATTAGTAATTTTATAAGTTACACGGAAATAACGATTTTCATTCTTTACAATCGTACCATTATTTCCTTTATCACTTAAAAAGAACATTTGTTCACCCGAAATGCTACTTTGGGCTGTATAGGTATATACGTGTGCCTTAACACTATTAATCTCAGTCAGCGAAAGCACCTCTAACCCTGATACATTCGGAATAGACACCCAAGAATAAGGTGCATCTGAAAACGAATTGTTAGATAACTTAAATTCTAATGTTTGCTCTCTTTTGTTAGCTTTTACAGATAGAGCTGTTTGTGCAGTAATATCTATACTTGGCACATCTCTAAATAACAAAGGTGTTTGGTGTTCTGGAATCTCTCCTGTGGTAATTTTTTTACCTCCTTGCGCTGCATAATGGTAATAGAAATCTTCATATTCTAATTTTGATTTTACTAACATATTTGCAGCCTTAGCACTTGCTAAGTCGTTTACAACTTTGGTTTTACAAGTAGCCTGCATAAATAATTTAAAATGGCTATCATACAAGTTGTCTACCGAAATTTCACCTGGAGGCAAGTGTCCTGTTTGTCCTTTTGGTGGATTGGTATAACTATACACTTTGTAAGTGCCATTATCGCTCTCTAATACAAGTTTAGAAATAGGTATTTCTATTCTTACTTCATTAGGATACTTAGATCTATACATATAGACAATCTTATCTACATAATTTACAGAACTAGGTATAGTGAAAGTTGCTTTCTTCACAAGGCGAGCAGGACGAAACTCATCGGTAAAGTAAGTACCTGATGAATTGAACCTACGCGCTGAGTGTACTTGCCAACTACCTATGTCTACAATAGTACAACCAGATAACTTATAATCATTAGTAGCAACAGCTTCATATAATTCTGAGAAATAGAAGGTAGCATATAAATTAGCTCCACAGTGTAACTGTTTAGTATGATAACCTTGTGCATTGATAGCTGTATCGGTAGCTGGATTTTCTAAACGATAGAAAAAGCTCTCTCCTCCTGATTCAACATCTTTAGAACCAGAATAGCTATCAGTTGCATTAGTAAGCTGATAAGTAGCTATAGCAGTAAAGGTGCCTTCGGCAGGGATACCCCCTGAAGGCAAGGCAGTAGTAAGATTCCAACGGAAATAGTCTCTATTACCTACAGTAGTTTTAGCAACTACAGAAGCACTTGCTTGTAAAGTAACTGAATGTGTACCTGTGTTGAAAATAATGAATTTAGGTGTTACTCCTGCTTTTTTAGCAAACGAAGCATAGTAATACAAGTTAGTTGTAGTAACATTTAGCTGTTTACCAGTAGAAGTTACCTCAATATCATCTAAGTACAAAGCGCGTTGGCGTTGCAATTCCGATACTTGAGAACGTTGTGCACGAGTAGTCATAGTGTGATCAGTCCACCCATAAGAGTTGTCGGCACGTTCTACTTTAGTGCTTAACATTTGAGGACCATTCACACCACAAGGTGATGGACAAACTGTAATAATCGACTTATTTGTTATACAAACAAGAGGAATTTCGGCATAAACATTAGTTGCATCGTTTTTATCTAAATACCAAACAGAATAATCTAAGTTTACATTAGCACCAGAACAATTTTCTAATACTACATCAAAAGTGATATAACCATATTTATCATCAGGAGTAGTATAGTTGAAAGTAGTTCCTGCAGCTGCATCATTTAAATTAACTGGGGGCTTAGTGGAAGTTCCATAAGCATTAGCTTCATAGAATTTCACATTCTTTAGAGCTACCCCAGCAGGAAGTTTTATCTGATATTTGTATTTTTTATCACTGTTCTTGCTGCTTTCTTGTCCTTTTTGACGTTGGTTTGCATAAAATCCTGATGTGTTGAAAGTTGCCATAAGATAACCTGATGTAGGAACATTAGGTAACAACTGATTAGGGAATTTTGAACTATCACCTACACTGCTCAATAAACGTGTGAAAGTATACGAGTTTATAAAAGCATCTTTACGAGGAGCCGCAGTGCCACATACACTATTAGCATAGATATAAGTAGCGGGAGAAATATTCAAACCATTAACAGAATTACTCATCAAACAGCTTATACCTTCATTTTTCACATAATCAAAAAGCAAAGTAAAGGCAGCGTCTTTCTTAAGTTCTCCTCTAAAACCATCACCATCGGCATCGGTAAAACCAAAATCCTTACTGCCATAGGTAGCATCAGTAGCACTCAAAGCAGGAATTTTGCTAAAATCTATTACAAGTTTCCCGTTTGCTCCATTTGGACTGCTAAGAGCGACTTGTGGAATAGTAAGTTCAGTGCCATCAGTAGCTACTAATTTAATGTTAGCAGGTTTATGGGTAATAAATTTTTGTCCATTCCAACGTTCAGCCAAATCAAGAACTACATTATATGCAGTAGGGTTGGCTCCAGAACCATTATTTTTGTATTTTAGAGTGAAACTACCTAAAGTATTTCCTGTAAGCCCTTCTTTCCAAGTGAAATAAGTGCTATTTTTGTCTGTTTGCAAATCTATGGCAGGAGTTCCTGTGTCGATATTTAAAGTTTTCTTAGCAGGAGCACTCTTTTCAAAAATATCAGTATGACTTATACCCCAATAGGTATCATACTGAATTTCACGGTTAGCATCACATTTGCTCACTGTATAGCTCTCACGTATTTTAACATCTTTGTCGTTAGACAGATTAGCAGCAGGTATTTTATATAGAGGTTTGCCTGCATTAGGGTAACCTGCAGGTACTGTACCTACAGGAGTAAGACGCTGATAAGTACCTCCTTTATCATATTCTACCCAATTGCCAGTAACATTGGTGGGGTAGATGATAGAAAAATATATATCACGAACAGTACCATATCCCGTATTGCGAATTGCAAAAGGTTTGGTATGTGTACCAATAGAATTTTCTTGTTTTTCTTCAGGTTGTTGCACTGTAAGCGTAGGGCGTAACAACTGATAAGCTGTTTCATTCTGCTTAGCAGGAGAACTCTTCCCCTCTACTTTTAAAACCGCACTATCATAAAAACCTTTACCAAAATCAGAGTTAGATAAAACAGCCTTAGTAACCTTGCGTTTAAGGCTTACGGTTACAGCAGTTCCACCAGTAGCACTAATTGTGAAAACTGGTTTGTTAGGATCGGTAGAGCCACTTTTGAGGGCGACAGTCGCTCCTGTAGCAACTACAGAGCTAGCTACGTACTCAATTCCCTTAGGAAGAGTGACCTCTAATTCGGCACTATTCTTCCCAGCAGGCATATTGAACGTAATAGTGAGTGCACCTGCAGAAAAGTCGGTAGTATTTGCAAAATGTACCGGATTTTCAGCTATGACACCATTAATTGTTTGTGCAGAGGTATTGGTTATCCATAGCAACAAAACAAAACTAAACAACCTAATGAGTTGATTTTTTAGTGATTGCATTTATTCAATTTTTAGTTAAATCTATAAAAAGCCATTGTTGTTGGCTATAAAAAATTTTTGGGCGCGAAAGTACTGTTAAAAAATGATATAGCAAAATATATTAAGAGAATTTAACAGTTAGTAGACTTATAGCATTCTAAGTGTAGAGAAATATTGTTTAGCCAGGGTTCATAGTTTAGCCCATTTATAAATACAAAAAAATCCCACCTTATTACAAGCGGGGAAGAATGAAAGAGATGATGTAACACACCTATTAAAAGATTTTATTATTCTTTCAATTGTGCCAAAAACTCTTCTTGATACGCCCTGCCTATAGGAATTTCTGTCTCACCTATATACACAAACTGGTGGGTGTAGGAAGTAACGTGTTGTATATTCACTACATAACTCTTATTGACGCGTACAAATACCGACTCAGGGAGCTGTCTATGTATGTTTTTGAGATTAATCCACGTGATGTAGCGGTCGGTGAAGGTGTGGATAATCACGTAATCTTTCAATGCTTCTATATATAGGATGTCGTTATGAGGAATACGATAATTGCGCCTATTGGCACGGATGCTAATGCATTGTGTATCGATGGCTTCAAAATCGGTTTTCTGTTGAGTGAGCAATTGGTGGTAACTTTCGGCTTTGGCAATAGCTTTTTTAAAGCGTTCGAGAGTGATGGGTTTCACTAAATAGTCGAGAGCATCAACTTCATAGCTGTCTAAGGCATATTGGCTGTAGGCGGTAGTAAATATCACTAAAGTTTGTTCGGGTAAAGTTCTAGCGAACACCAAGCCGTTTACCCCAGGCATCTCTATATCCAAAAAGAGCAGGTGTACTTCGTTCTTTTTCAGAAAGTCGGCAACACCTACCGAATTTTTGAAAGTGCCTACTACCTTCAAGTTGCTGTATTGCCTTACAAGGCGCTCCATACCGATACGGGCTAAGGGTTCATCGTCTATTATCAAACAATTCATAGTTGTAGCGCTAAGGTTACTATATATTCTTGTGGTAAACGTTCTTGTGGCAAGCTAAAACGCTCGCCATAGAGCAGTTCTAACCGCCGGCGGAGGTTATTTAATCCTATACCGCTGAATTTTTGTTGAGGATTAGGTTGCAAAGGTACGGAATTGCGTACAAAAAAGTGTAACCATCCCTCTTTTTGTTCGCATTTCATATAGATGTAGGTAGGAGCAAGGGCATCAATACTGTGTTTTACAGCGTTTTCGGCTAAGATAAGCAATATGTTAGGAGGCAGTTGTATGCCTTGTATATTCTTTTCGTTGTAAGTAATCTCATAAGTAAAATCATCGCGACGCATTGCTTCCAAAGAGAGAAAATCGGTGAGAAAACGCAATTCCGAAGAGAGGAAAACTCGCTCTTCGTGCGATTGGTAGAGCAAATGTCGCAAGAAATCGGAGAGTTTTGTAATAGTATAAGAGGCTTTTTCGGGGTCGATATACAACAATGTGTTGATACTATTGAGCATATTGAACAAAAAGTGTGGTTGTATCTGGCTACGGAGGGCTTGTAGCTCACTTTTGGCAGCTTGTTGCTCTAATTCTTGCATCTTTTCGGTGCTTTTTATCCACAATTGGAATATTTTTATGAGTGTGGATAGCATTATAAAGGGCAACAAACTCAATAATGAAAAGATAAATAGGGTAGGAATGGGCAGTGCCATTGCCTTTTTTAGGTCTTCACTGATAATATACTCTCTCCATATAACGGCATTTAGGTAGTAGGTAATCACTTGACAGATGAAAAGTATCCCTATAAGGCTAAAGGTGTAAGTAACAAGCTTTCCCCTAAACAAAAAACGCGGAATAAGCACATAGATATTTAGGTAAAAAGCTACTGTGATAATCATACATCTTTCTATCCAATCCAAGTGGTCAACAAAGCCTTTGTACGCTCCCCATTCTTTAGTAATTAGGAAAAACAACAACAATGATACACAAGCAGTTATATGCCGATAGATGCAATATCTATCGGCAATAAGAAACTGCAAGAAGAGATTGTTTTTTAGAAATATATAGGGATTTTCGTCCATAGTTTCTATTTGGTAAAGTCATACCTTTTTAGATTTTTGAATTCTGTTATTAGTTTCCTCCAATTGTAATCCCCGCCGAAAGGTAAAAAGCAGGATTGAACTGACTGGAGCGAGAACTGCCGTCTTCATTTTTAGCTTCAGAGGCAAACATAGCACTGAGTTTGCGCTCTCTATAACGCCCTGAACGTATAAAACTTCCTCCTACAGTAAGTGGAATACTCACGTGTTTACCTATCTTGAACTCAGGTTGCAATCCTACAACAAAAGTCTGCTGACTGAATATTTCTTTTTCTCCATTGCGCCTGAGGTAAGCGGAATATCCTCCCATATTAGCTATTAATTTAAAGTCGAGGTTTTCGCGGTAGTTATACCCTAAGGCAACTTTTATCCCATCTATACTCCCTACTTCAATAGTAAATTTATCGCTAAAAGCACCATTGTATTTAAAATAAAATGCAGGAAACACCATAGGATAACCAAAACTATTGTTCAGCGCTACGCCACCTCCTATTTCGAGGTTGCGGTGCCAATGCCATACGAATACCAAAGCCCCATTAGCCAAAACATTTTCGCCTATATGAATAGACGAAAGACGATTTTCGGGGGTATAGCTTCCTGCACCGAGCGCTATAAGCATAGACCAACGTGTTTTTAAAGGGCGGAGATGAATAGCGCTCACGCCGAGGTTCATCACCTCTGAAGGTAGTTCTTTGCCAATAGGGAAGTCGTGGTTGTTCATCTTTACAAAAGTGCCGTTAAGCCCTACACCCCATACGGTAGGTCGCTGGTAAGGGTCGTCTTCCTCAGGGGCTTGCATAGAGAGGGGAACCATTGCTCCTACCGAGTAAATCATAGCCGAGCCATCGCCTATATTGCTGTCGCTTACTGCATCGTAGAACTCGGAATTGCTTATATACTCTGCTTTTACACTGATTTGCGCTGAAACACTTGCTACAAAGAGCAGAGCTATAAAAGTTATCGTCTCTTTCACTATAATAAAGATTTAAGTATTACAGTGGCAAAAGTACAGAAAAACGGATTGTTAGAAGAAAAAGAGTTGTTTTTCTATACCAAAAGCGGGAATTACTATACTAATCATACACTTTGTCAAAGCCTAAGGGCTTTGACAAAGTGTATGATTGTTGCTGTGCCTATTATATCTCAAAAATTTTATCTAAAGCAAAGGTAAAAGTTCCTTTAGGGGAGTTGTGTATAGCCGACAATATTTTTTCGGCTAATATTTGGGTAGGCATAGGGCGGTAACGTTTTAAAATGCCTAATTTGTTTAAAAAATTAAAGGCTTTTACTGTGAAGTTTTCGCCACTTCTGTCGCTATTAGAACGGATGAGTATAGAGGGTTGAAAGATAAGCAAGCGCGGAAAGTTAAGTTTTTTAACTGCCTCTTCTAAAGCCCCTTTCATACGGTTGTAGAACAATTTAGACTGCGCTGTAGCTCCTGCTGCCGAAACGAGTACAAAAGTAGGTACTCCATTGGCTTTACACTGCTGGGCAAAGGCGTACTGATAATCGTAATCCACGCGCCATTGTGCCTCCTTGCTACCTGCCACGGCTAAGGTAGTTCCCAAGCAAGAAAAAGCCACATCGCCGTGCAGCAAATCTGACCACGCCTCAGGGGTATCAAAATCAACCACGTGAGCGTGTAGCTTGGGGTGACTGATACTCATAGGCTTACGCACAAAACTATGTATTTCGCTATAAGTGTCGTCGGCTAAAAGTTGTGTTACTAAATCTTTTCCGGTAGCGCCTGTAGCGCCGATGATAAGGGCTTTCATTTTTAGGTAAGGGATAAGAGTTAAGAGGTGATTTGTTGTGCTGTATAGGGTGCAAAGATACAAAAAAATACTCATCGGTTATGAATGAAAAGTATTTTTTACTATTTTTGTCGCCTCATAATTAATGAACTATGGTGCAATACTTCCCTTACTTATTACTTTTGATGGTGGCTATTATGCTGCTTATAATGCTGGCTAACCGACTTAAAGTGGCATATCCTATTCTTTTGGTGTTAGGAGGATTGGCAATTAGCTTTATTCCCAATGTCCCAACCATTACACTGAATCCTGATTTGGTGCTCATCATCTTCCTGCCTCCACTCTTATATGCTGATGTTTTTTCGCTATCACTGAAAGAGATGTGGAAGTGGCGCCGCATTATCTTTAGCTTTGCCTTTATTGTAGTTTTTATTACGGCTGCTGCGGTGGCGTGGGTAGCCAATATGGTATTCCCTGGGTTTTCATTGGCGTTAGGTTTCCTTTTGGGGGGCGTGATAGGCTCTACCGATGCCGTGAGTGCTTCCTCGATAATGAAGTTTGTAAAGGTACCCAAACGCATTTCAACCATCATAGAGAGTGAAAGTTTGCTCAACGATGCTTCATCCCTGATTGTATTTAGGTTTGCCGCTTTGGTAGTTACTACCGGTCAGCTGGTGTGGACGGATATGGCTTTGAATTTCCTTTGGGTAGTTATTGGGGGAACGCTTATAGGCTTGGCAGTAGCGTGGGTGATGCGCAAGCTACACAGATTCCTCCCTACCGATGCTAATATGGATATTATCCTTACCCTTATTGCTCCTTATATAATGTATATTGTAGCTAACGAGGTAGGGGCGTCCGGAGTGTTGGCAGTAGTGGCTGGGGGTATGTATATGTCGTTCCACCTTACTAGTATTCTTGCTGCCTCCACACGCAACAAAGGGGTGGCGGTATGGGATATTTTAGGTTTTGTGCTCAACGGACTTGCCTTTATGCTGATAGGACTTGCTTTGCCTGAAGTGCTGATAGGTATAGAAGCCGAAGGTATGAGTCTTGCCACTGCTACCAACTACGGACTGCTCATCACAGGGGTAGTAGTAGGGGTACGACTGCTATCATCTTATGGAGCTATACTCATTACTCAAGTAATGAAACACTTCATAACAGTAGCCGACAGGCGGAACCCTGGCTTTCGGGTACCTTTGGTACTAGGGTGGGCAGGAATGCGCGGGGTGCTTTCACTTGCCGTAGCACTTTCTATCCCTCTTACCTTAGAGAATGGCGAGCCTTTTCCGCATCGCAACCTCATTCTCTACATTACTTTTATAGTGATATTGGTAACTCTACTCGTGCAAGGGCTTAGCTTGCCAGCACTTATCCGTTGGGCTAAATTCCCTGATTATGAAGACCATATTCCTGAAGCTGAAGCTGAGAGCCTTATTAGGAAATCATTAGCACAAGCGGCTTTGGATTATATGCAAGAGCATTACAAAGAAGGAATTACTGATAGTTTTTTGTTACAGAATCAAAAAGATATATGGCAATACCAACTCGATTTGCCTAAGAGCAATACTACCCCCGAAGTGCGAAAGAAATACATCGCTATTTTGCATCATCAGCGGGAAATATTGCACCAACTGAATAAGAATCCACGTATTGATGAAGAACAAATACGCAATTTCCACCGACAGTTGAATTTAGAAGAAGAAAAATGGGAGATGAATTAGTTAATTTGCCGATTTGCGAATTTGTCTTGCAGGCGCGAGCGTGTCGCTCGTACCCTCAGAACATATTGTTTTATATTAATCAGTTTCTTTTTCGTATTTGCCTCCGTGAAAGTATTCGTAAGCACTCACTTCCAATTCCCCGCAATCAGAAATAAGGCACCCTTCTTCATCGTATATACTATAAACTTGCTGTATGTTGCCTATGGGGCATTCACCGTCTAAGCCTAATAGCACGCTGTAAAACACATCGTTCAACAATAGGTCAATCACTGCTTCTAATTGTTCTTTTTGAGTACTGCTCAGTGCCATTTCTTTTATTTTGGTATTTACAGCTGAAGGATAGTCTGGTTGTACCTGAAAGCACGACTTTAAAAACTCTAGCTTTTCAATATAAAAATTCTTTGCAAATTCGTCTGAGGTCATAATGTTAATTTGTTGATTAGCTGATATGTCTATTTGTTCGGTTTCTCCAAAAATATATTTAGCAAAGTGTTGTTATAAAGTCATAAAAATTGATTAATAGAATTAAATGACGCAAAGATGCCAAAATTGTGTGTGATGTTATTATTATACCATATAGAAATTGTCTTTTACTCTTAGCTGTTGGTAGTCTTATTCCTCACTTTACGGAAGAAGAATTGGTTACCGACTTTTCCCGAAAGCCCTTTTGTTAGGCAGTTGTTTTTTGTTTTCGCCATAGTTTACTTAGAGTTTAGAGGTTAAGTTTTAGAATTTAGATTAGTGATACAAAGGTAAGGATAAATTTTCAACTAACCATTAACAAATAATTGTTTGATATAGTGATTGTATTCCAGTGGTATTCGCTATAACTTCGCTTAGTGTTCTGGGTAGAGCCACTGTAGAGCCACTGGTAGAGCCATTGTAGAGCCACTGTAGAGCCACTGTAGAGCCACTGTAGAGCCACTGTAGAGCCACTGTAGAGCCACTGTAGAGCCACTGTAGACCCACTGTAGACCCACTGAAGATTCAATGTAGCTTCGGTATAGGTAGTAATAAAAAGGCACAAGCGTTTTGCTCGCGCCAGCTGTGGGAGAAAATCTTTGCTAATTGAATAGCTTCTGAATATTCTTATACGAATCCTTCACCAACTCGCGTACCTCTGCCTCGTCTTTCCAACACGCTTTTTCTATATCTTCTTCAGTTTGAGGTACCAATTTCTTCTTAAAGGTAGTAGTCATATCATACCAATAGGTCTCTTTCAAAAAATATTGTCCATCGCGTTTGAATATGTGATAAGTAATCATTCGGAAGCGTTGAATAAGCAGTTTTTTAACACCTGTTTCTTCCTCTACCTCACGCAAAGCACAAGTAGCGATATTTTCGCCCTTTTCTTTCTTCCCTTTGGGCAAATCCCACTTGCCGTGACGCTTAATCATCAGCACTTTTCCTTCCTGATTATACACAATGCCACCCCCTGCTTTTATGGTAGGAATAAGTTGCTTAAATTTCTTCATAAGTTTCTCTTCCTTAGGGTGATATAAGTAGATTTTTTCTACCTCTTTTCGCTTGAGTTCCTCCAAGATAACATCAAGAGTAATGTCTTTTATTGAAAAACATTTGACGTTCTCAATATTTTCTCGTACATTTGTCAAAATAATCGACTTTTCGTCTAAAAATATTTCATACATAACCTATGATTTTAGATAGTATTACGGCACAAAATACCGCTGAATTTTTATTGCAAATTAACGCAATTAAATTGAATTCTGAAAATTATTTTACTTGGGCGAGCGGTTGGAAGTCACCAATTTATTGCGATAACCGTATAATCCTCTCATTTCCAGAGGTTCGTTCGTACTTTGCAAGCGTATTGGCAAGAGGCGTAAAAGAGAAATTTCCCGAAGTACAAGTTATTGCAGGAGTAGCTACGGGAGCTATTGGTATTGGTATGTTGGTAGCTAATGCACTCGAATTGCCTTTCGTGTATGTGCGTCCTGAACCTAAAAAACACGGCAGACAAAACCAAATTGAAGGTTTTTTGCGCCCTGAACAAAAGGTAGTAGTGGTAGAAGACCTGATAAGTACCGGAATGAGTAGCCTTAATGCGGTAAAAGCCCTACGCGATAGTGGTGCTGAGGTGTTGGGAATGGTAGCCCTTTTCTCTTACAATTTTGATGTAGCCAATGAGCGTTTTACCGAGGAAAAGGTACCGCTTTACACTGCTGGCGATTACGACAGTCTATTAGAAAAAGCCTTACTTTTTGGTCGTATCAAAAAAGAAGATTTAGAGATGCTCCAGCAATGGCGCAAAAGTCCGGATACTTGGAAACAGTAAAATATTCATAGTAATTTTATGAAATATCTAACAATTATATGGTTGTTTTTTAGTGTAGGAGTCTTTGCACAAAAACAAGTGCGTGGTAGAGTGGTGCGTGATACAATACCTTTGTCAGGAGCGCACGTGATGAATCTTTATACCAATGCTGTTACTACTACTGATGCCAATGGTTATTTTACACTGAAAGCAAGTGAACGTAATACTTTGCAAATTACTTTTGTAGGAATGCAAACTGTTTATCGCGCTCTTACAAAAGCTGATTTTGGTTTTGGAGGAGTTTTAATACAGATGAAAGAACAGGTCAATCAGCTTGATGAGGTTGAAGTATCGAAATATCAAGGGGTTTCTGCTCAAAGGTTAGGAATTTTACAGCATACTCCTGTAGAGCGTACTTTTGCTGAAAAACGTTTGTATAGTGCTACTCATAGTGCAGGAGGAAATTTATTGAGCATTGATTTACTCATTAATACTATAAGTGGACGAAAGAAGCTCTTAAAGAAAATTGTAGCCAATGAACAGAATTTAGCTGTCGCTAACTATATACGTGAAAATATGAAAGTCTTTCTACAAAAAGAACTCAAACTAAACGAAGAGGAAATAGACGTTTTAGCCTATTATGTAATGGAGAGAACTGAGTTCCACGATCTTGTAAGGAAGAAGGAAAATAAGCAAATGGAGTTTATGCTTATAGAAGCGTGGGGTGAGTATCAAAGATTAGCAAAAGCAGAAAAATAAAGAATAAAAAAGATGTATCAAACTCTCTTTGATACATCTTTTTTATTGTAATTACGATACAACTTCTGAGGATTTATCTTCTTCCTCCTCAATAATATCGTGTGGGTCTTTAAACTTGCGCTTACCAAAGATATTTTCAAGATCTTCGCGGAAGATTACTTCACGTTCTAAGAGCAAGTTTGCCAAAGTAGTAAGCTTATCCTTATTCTCGGTGAGAATATCAATAGCACGCTGATATTGTTCTTCTATAATCTTAGAAATCTCTTCATCTATTAGGTGCGCTGTTTTCTCACTATAAGGTTTGGTAAAACTATAATCGGACTGGGCTGAATCGTAATAAGTAAGGTTACCTATCTTGTCATTAAGCCCATAAATTGTTACCATTGCACGCGCTTGTTTGGTTACCTTCTCAAGGTCGCTGAGAGCACCTGTAGAAATCTTATCGAATATCACTTTTTCTGCAGCTCTACCGCCAAGGGCAGCGCACATCTCATCGAGTATCTGTTCAGTACGCACTATTTGGCGTTCTTCTGGCAAATACCAAGCCGCGCCTAACGACTGTCCGCGAGGCACGATAGTTACTTTTACAAGTGGTGCGGCGTGCTCTAAGAGCCAACTTACAGTAGCGTGACCTGCTTCGTGGAAGGCTATTGTCTTGCGTTCTTCGGGAGTAAGGATTTTAGTTTTCTTCTCCAAACCACCTACAATTCTATCCACTGCATCAAGGAATTCTTGTTTGCTTACAGCTGTTTTACCTTTGCGTGCTGCAATAAGGGCTGCTTCATTACATACATTAGCAATATCAGCGCCAGAGAATCCTGGGGTCTGTTTTGCTAAGAAGTCTATATCTAATGTTTCTGCTGTTTTGATAGGTCGCAAATGTACTTCAAATATCTGTTTGCGCTCATTTAAGTTAGGAAGCTCCACATAAATCTGACGGTCGAAACGTCCTGCGCGCATTAGTGCTTTATCTAGGATATCAGCGCGGTTAGTAGCTGCCAATACGATAACATTAGTATGTGAACCAAAACCGTCCATCTCGGTAAGGAGTTGATTGAGAGTATTCTCACGCTCATCATTAGCTCCCGTCATTACATTTTTACCACGAGCACGACCTATAGCATCAATTTCATCAATAAAGATAATACAAGGAGACTTTTCTTTAGCTTGCTTGAAAAGGTCGCGCACACGAGAGGCACCTACCCCTACGAACATCTCTACAAAGTCAGAACCAGAGAGTGAGAAGAAAGGTACTTGTGCTTCACCTGCTACAGCTTTCGCAAGAAGAGTTTTACCTGTACCAGGAGGACCTACTAATAGGGCTCCACGCGGTATTTTACCTCCTAATGAAGTATATTTATCGGGGTTTTTGAGGAAGTCTACAATCTCTTGTACTTCTTCTTTTGCTCCCTCTAAGCCTGCTACATCTTGAAAAGTTACACGCGTTTCTTTCTTTTCATCGAATACGCGCGCTTTAGATTTGCCAATGCTGAAGATACCACCAGCTCCTCCGCCTCCTGCCATACGGCGCATTATGTAAATCCACAAGCCTATGATAACTATAAAAGGCAAAATAGAGAACAGTAAATCGCCGAAGATGTTTTGCTCGGTTTTGTTCTCACGAGTAGTGCTGAGGTTGTTATCTTTTACAATTTGGTCGAATCGGTTTTCGAAATTACTCAAATCACCTAATTCAAAACGGTATTGGGGAACTTCACCTGCGTTAGCACCCTGCATAAACGTATTTCCCGTAGGTTTTACCTCTTTGTGCTCTTCTTTTTTAAGAGCATCGGGGGTGAGATATACATTAGCTTCTTTACGGTTTAAGATGATGATTTTAGACACATCGCCATTACTAAGGTATTCCTCAAATTTAGATTGCGGAATCTCTTTGGGCTGTGACCAAAAACTGGCTCCTGAATAATAATTAAAACCTATAAGTATCAGCAGTAATATGGCATATAACCAATAGGCTGAAAAACGAGACCCGTTGCTTTTATTGTCCGACATATTTTTAATAGTTAGTTTCTAAGTTGATAATTTTAGCGTCTCCCCAAAGTCCTTCGAGGTCGTAATGCTCACGTATTTTTGTTTGGAAGATATGCACCACTACATCCACATAATCGATGAGTACCCACTCGGCATTAGCTTCACCTTCTACGTGCCACGGGTGTTGATGACCTTCGGCTTGACTCACTACCTTTTGGATAGCACCAGAGATAGCCGACACTTGGGTATTAGAAGATCCATTGCACAAAATAAAATAATCGCACACGGTATTCTCTACCTCGCGCAAATCCATAATGGTAATATCGGTTCCTTTTACTTTTTCTATACCAGCTATAATATTACTAATAAGCTGATTTGATGATATTTCCTTATTCAATGTTCTTTATTTTTACAGTTTAAACTTGTTATATCTCTCTTGAAAGCGCGCAAAGATAAAACATTCCTTTTAGAAAAGCAAAAACATTGCCATTATTCTTGTGTCAGTTAGTTTCAGACATTTTGTCACGTAGTTAAAAATGCGGAGGTGCGAGCCGCACGAGCAGGTGTAAGCCACACGGGCAGGTGTGAGCCACACGGGCAGGTGCGAGCCGCACGGACAGATGAAGAAAAGACAAACGATAAACGAAGAAAAGACGAACGATGAACGAAGGAAAGACGAACGATGAACGAAGGAAAGACGAACAATGAGCAAAGAAAGAACGAACAATGAACGAAGAATGAACGAACAATGAACGAAGAATGAACGAAGAATGAACGAAGAATGAACGAAGAATGAACGAAGAATGAACGAAGAAATGACGAAGGTGAGGCGAAGTTACCTAAACGATACAATATTAGGCAAGCGTTGAGAAAAGCTGTGTAGCCTGAAATCGTCGTTGGTAACGCCTGTAAATTTGAAGATATTGTTACCTGTACCTGGGATATTAGGATAATACCCAAAGGAGAATTGTATGGCTCCAAAGGGAAAATAGTCGTTGGATATATAAAAACCTATGGAAACCTTAGAGTATACTTCTGTTTTTAGAAAGGCAGTGTTTTCCCTACCTATAAAACCTATATCGGCTGAGAGAAACGGACTAAACCTAAAGCCTATCAGCTGAAAAGGGGCATATACTTGCGTTTGTGAGGTGAGTATAAGCTTGCGTGTGCCGTATACTTCACGACTACTGAAGCCTAAAATACCATTAGATTCGTTTAAGTTGATTCTGTCTCGCTGGTATACATTTCGGTTAAAACCTACTACAAATGAGGAGCGCAAGAACTGACGAAAATGCCAATCGCCTATGTCGAACAATTTACTGAAATAGGTGCCTTCACCTTTTAGCACAGTTTCTTTGTTCGTGCCGTCCTTAAAGAATGTGCCTACCTCAAAGTTGATAGAATGATAACCACGCTTGGTATAGTTTGCCTCAGCAAAGCCTATACCGAGATAGGACAAGGTAGCGTAGTTCTTCCGCAGTATCCCTGAGGTGAGAAACAAAGAGCGTCCTATGCCTACGTCTTCGATATCGCCGTTGCGAAAGATATAGCGGTCTTTTATAAAGCCTGTACTATTGAGACTGAATTGGGTGAGATATAGGTTCTCGTTGCCGTAATATTGCTCGGGGTCTATCTCGGGAGAAGGTTTCTCGTAATAATTTATATTGCGAAAACGCCCAGCTATGATAAAGTTATTGATGCGCTTATTTTCTACTTTTCTGAGGGGCTTTACCCAACTACCAAAAGCATCGAAGGTGCGTGTCATTAGGATAGGAATATAGATAGAGTCGCGATAACTAATACCTTCGTCTTCATATCGGTATTCGTAATAACCTAAGCGCCCCGACCAACGTGCCAAAGGTGAATACAGCGGTCGCTCTACCTGTATGCTCTTTGAAAAATAGTTCTCGTAATCAGAATAATAACCGGTTCGCACATTGATGTAAGTGTTTTTGATGTTTCTCACCACATAATTAAAACCTTTACCATTGTTCCCGATTCCTGAAAAGTATTGTTGATAGGTGAGCGAGAGTTCGTGTCCTATTCCAAAGAGATTTTGCTCGGTAAGTCGTGTCCAGCCTCTACTTCCTGCCAAGTCGCCGTCGACGTATATAGACCAGCTATCGAGCACATTCACTTGCACATCTACTGAATCGGAGGTTTGACTCACAGGGATAGCACACACTTGTGCCCTACGGATATACCGCTGATTGCGCAATACACGTTCGGTTTCACTCAGCAAAAGGGTATCTAAGGGCTTATCCTTTTTAAACAGAAGAAACTTGCGTACCGTACTTTCGCGGGTTTTCACGTGAAGTGCATTACCAAGACGCTCCAAACGAGTGTTAGGTACTTTGTTTAAATCTTTCTCGTCAAACCCAAAAGGGTCTAAGGTAGTAATAACGATATTTCTAATGATTTTCCCTTGATAAGAAGGGGCTTTTATATGGGTAACCGTAGTAGTAACAATAGCTGTGGGGGTGAGTGTTCTACCGGTTGCTTTTTCCTCAATTACAATAAGATTGTTGAGATTTTTAGTGAGCTTATATTTGCTAAAGAAGTTTTTGATTCTCTCATAGAATACTCTGTTTTTAGCTTCTCTTTCAGGTGAAATGCCTCCCAGTACAGAGTCTTTTACCCTTAAAGTATCTATTTCTTGAGAAAGAAGATAATTCATTCCCAAGAGAAAGAGTGCTATAAGAGTAAAGGTTTTTCTCATTTCCTTTTTTGCTGAAAGAATTGTTTTAACAAGGTTGTAGCTTCCTGGCTTAAAATGCCAGTAACTACTTCGGTTTTTGGGTGTAGTTTGCCCCCCATTACGCTGTAGCCTCTATGGGTGTCGGGGGCAGCATAGACTAAACGCGATAACTGACTCCAATACAAAGCACCTGCACACATTGCACAAGGCTCTAACGTGAGGTACATAGTGCAACCTATGAGGTATTTACCTCCCAAATAGTGAGCTGCCATAGTAATGGCTTGCATTTCGGCGTGCGCTGTCACATCGTTGAGGCGCTCGGTAAGGTTATGGGCTTTGGCGATAATTCTGTTATCAATGGTGATAATGGCTCCTACGGGAATCTCGTCTTCCTCGAAAGCTAATTGTGCTTCTTCTAAAGCCTTTTGCATAAAGTATTCGTCAGTATTCATTGAAATAAAAATTACTTTGGCAAAGTACAAAAACTTTGCCAAAGTAATGTTAAAAATACGGTTATAAGGTAATTATTTATTACCGCCAAAGAGGTTGCCAATACCTCCCATAATATCATCCATTACATTTCCGTCTTTGTTTTTGTCGAAGAAAGAGTTTATCATTTCACTGATGTTACCTCCTTTGCCTGAGAAAAAGTTGGATATCATTGGGGTTAAGTTTTGGAAAATCTTGCTTACATTATCCAATGAAACGCCTGTTTTCTCACTGATAGCTTTTAAGGTAGACGATTGCCCGTCGCCTGTGAGTTTGTTTAAAATCTCACTACCTTCGGCTTTGCCGAGCATCGATTTGAGTGAATCCATTACCGAGCTTACTTTATCGCTACCGATACCTGTTTTCTCGCTCAATCCTTTTACGAGTTGTTGAAGGTTATCACCTCCTAAAAAATCTAACATTCCTGCCATATAATAATTATTTAAATAAGGTTATAATTTGTGAGGCTAACTCAAAACCTATGCGGTTCTGAGCTTCGTTAGTAGCTGCCCCTATGTGTGGGGTAAGCGATACCTGAGGGTGCATTAACACTTGTATAGCGGGGTTGGGTTCGTTTTCAAATACATCTAAACCTGCAAAAGCTACTTTGCCACTATCTAAGGCTTCTATAAGGGCTACTTCATTTAAAGCACCTCCACGTGCTAAATTGATGACTCCTACACCATCTTTCATCAAGGCAAACTCTTTTGCATCGAGTATATAACCTCCTTCTGCTGGGCTGTTGTTGAGAGTGATAAAATCAGCTTTTGCCAGTAGGTGTTCTTTTTCTACGGTTTTGATAGTGAAAGGCAAGGTTTGTCCGTCGAAAAAGTCGAGGGTTATTACTGCCTCAGTTACTTTGGGGTCGTAAGCCATTACGTTCATTCCTAAACCGATAGCAATGCGAGCTACCGCTTGTCCGCTACGTCCGAACCCTATAATGCCTATGGTTTTACCGCGCAATTCGGCGCCATTGTTATAGTTTTTTTTGAGTTCGTTAAACTGAGTGTCGCCTTCCAAAGGCATATTGCGGTTGGCATCGTGTAGAAAACGTACGCCACTGAAAAGGTGAGCAAAAACGAGCTCGGCTACCGAATTAGCCGAAGAGGCTGGGGTATTAATCACGTGTAGGTTTTTGCTTTTGGCGTGTGCCACATCTATATTGTCCATTCCTACGCCTCCTCTACCGATGAGTTTGAGTGACGGACAGCTATCGATGATATCTTTTCGCACTTGTGTGGCTGAACGCACTAAGAGCACATCGATTGCGTGTTTGTTTATATAGTCTATCAATTGGTTTTGAGCTACCTTAGTAGTGATAACTTCAAAACCTTCTTTTTCTAACGCTTCTTTTCCTGAATCGGAAATTCCATCGTTTGCAAGTATCTTTATCGCCATTATATTAATTTAATTAGTAAATTAGTGAATTAGCAAATTGCCAATTTCAATTATACCCTTCTCTGTACAACCTCAAAGATGCGTTCGCCATCGCATTTTAGGGTTTTGGAAGGGAACTTGAGAATGAGGGCATAGTCGTGAGTTGCCATCAGTATGGTTCGTCCCGAGGCGTTGATTTCTTTGAGAACTTGCATTACTTCTACGCTAGTCTCGGGGTCTAAGTTACCTGTGGGTTCATCGGCTAAGATGAGTTCGGGGTTGTTGAGCAAGGCACGTGCGATAGCTATGCGTTGTTGTTCGCCTCCTGATAGCTCGTGAGGGAACTTAAAACCCGTATTCTGCATTTTTACTTTTGCAAGTACCTCTTCTATGCGTTGTTGTATTTTTGCTTTATCAGTCCATCCGGTAGCTTTCAGCACAAAAGCGAGATTATCGTGCACGCTTCTATCGGTAAGCAGTTTGAAATCTTGGAATACGACTCCTAGTTTACGGCGGAGCAGAGGGATTTCGTCTTCGGTGAGTTTATTTAGGTTGAAACCTACGACTTTTCCTTGTCCTTTGGTAAGGGGTAAATCGCCGTAGAGCAACTTGATTAAGCTACTCTTTCCTGACCCTGTTTTGCCGATAAGGTACACTAATTCACCTTTCCCAATGGTGAGATTTACATTGGAGAGAATGAGGGTATTCTTTTGATATACTGATACTTCTTTTAAATCTAATACTGGTTCTTCCATTGATATAAGTTCAGTAAGGCAACTATTTACCTTACAAAATTCCTGCAAAGGTAGAAAAAATATTTGTATGATGGAAATTTTTTGGAGAAAAAGTGAAAAAGCGAGATTATCGTGCACGCTTCTATCGGTAAGCAGTTTGAAATCTTGGAATACGACTCCTAGTTTACGGCGGAGCAGAGGGATTTCGTCTTCGGTGAGTTTATTTAGGTTGAAACCTACGACTTTTCCTTGTCCTTTGGTAAGGGGTAAATCGCCGTAGAGCAACTTGATTAAGCTACTCTTTCCTGACCCTGTTTTGCCGATAAGGTACACTAATTCACCTTTCCCAATGGTGAGATTTACATTGGAGAGAATGAGGGTATTCTTTTGATATACTGATACTTCTTTTAAATCTAATACTGGTTCTTCCATTGATATAAGTTCAGTAAGGCAACTATTTACCTTACAAAATTCCTGCAAAGGTAGAAAAAATATTTGTATGATGGAAATTTTTTGGAGAAAAAGTGAAAAAGTGAGGTTATATAGAAAATAGCCGTAGCACAGCAGACGGTCGTAACACGATGGCAGGGAAGTGGGAGAATTAGAAAATGGGAGAATTAGAAAATGGGAGAATTAGAGAATGAGAAAATTAGAGAATGAGGAGATGAGTTTATTTGAAATTCTTGGAGAGAGATATAAGTTAAATTTACAGATTGTAGAGAGTTAAAATGTGTTAAATATTATAGTTTGTGTTATTGAAAAAAATACAATGATTTGACTTAAACTTTGAGTTTTCAGCAATGTTTGGACAAAATGATTAAGAAAAAAATGTTAAAATGAAGGGTTTACCCTATTTTTCAGCAAAGTTTGAAAGAGGAACGAAATGTTAAAATTTACTTTTGCCTATTGACTTTTAAAGAAATACATTATACTTTTGGTGCAAAAATAAACAAACAATGAGTCATAAAATTATCAAATTCGGAATGTTGGCATTGGTAGCCCTTGCGCTTACTTATTGCCAACGTGAGGATGCCCCTGAGGCACCACAACAAGCCCCTGTTCCTGCCGTAGACCCACAAGCGGTGGTGAGCTTAAATGAAGCCAAGAGTCTTTTTGAGGCTTCGGAAAACCAGAAACGCACTGCCAACAGTGTAAGCCGTAGGAAGTACCCGTTTATTGAATTAGAAACCGATTGGCGGTATTTTTTACAAACACAAACACTAGCAGGTGATGCTTATGCTAAAATACCTATTACGATAATAGGTTCTGACTTGAGTGCTGAAATGCTCTTCTTAAAAGAAGACGGTGTTACTGAACCATACCTTTTTATTACAGAGCCAGACAGCCTTACCCAAGACAACCGCATTGTAAATGCCGATTTCTATTTGTTTACCCCAAAAGGAGAGTTTATCTCAGCCTACCGAATGACCGATGGGGTGATTAGCCACCAGTTGGTACCCAAAGTTAAGGCAAATTATAGGCTTGTAGTAGATGCTGAGGCTGCGCAAGCAGGAAGAAAAAAACCAAAGAAAATGAAGGGAGCGCCGGCTTCTATCAGGGTTGAGGCTAAAACAGAAGACTCTGGAGGATTAGATAATGAAAGCGGAGGCACAGGCGGAGGCGGAAGCGGAAGCGCAGGCGGAGGAACTGGTGGAGGAATTGGTGGAGGCGGAGTAGCTGGTGGAGACGCTCCTATTCAGTTAGAGACGGTAAATGTTTATGGTACAAGACCTGTTCATTATGGATCTTATCCTACCTATAGCGGAAACAGTTATGGAAATTTTACCAAAGGAAAAGACCCCAAACCCAATGAAGATGGTATAGGAGGCGGAAATGGAGGATCAAGCAGTAGTGATGTAGGAGTGGGCATCGTAAAGGGAGGAAAGAAGAGTAAAAATATGAGGACAATAGATGACGAAGAGAAAGAGGAAAAAGAAGGAGCTCCAGTTCTTGATAGACCTGACGACCCTATATATGATAATAAATGCTTTTTTAGCACAGTAGACCTCAATAAAGGTGCTACATTAACCATTTATGTAGATGAGCCCAACCCTGGAACTGGAAATATTAAAAATTGGACAAATGTAGGGCATACTTTTATAGGTATCACGCAAGGGGAAAAACAATATACCTATGGTTTCTACCCTAATGTGCCTGGACACAAAACAATATCTAATAACAATGTAGATTCTGTTTTAGGAAAAGATGATAGGCATTCTTTTTCTGTTTCTTTTTCGGCGGAGATTTCTCCAGAACAGCTACAAAAGATTATAGAATTATCTGAAAAATCTTATGACCGTCAATACAATCTAAGCTATAGTAATTGTACTGATTTTGCCATATCCGTAGCCAACTTAGCAAATATCACTTTACCCTATTGTAAAGGAATTTGGACAGGAGGAGGAGGTTCTGCTCCTGGCATATTGGGCAAAGCACTAAGAGATAGTTCAACATTTAAAAATAAAATTAACACAAGAGGAGGAAAAGCTCCCGCAAGTAAAGGAAATGGTTGCTAATATGAAACAGTTATTATATTTAATCTTAGTATTGCCTTTATTAGCGATGACACCCCCTAATAAAGAGGCAAGACAGCGAAAAGTAGTAGAAGAGTATGTACATATACTTCTCAATACCGAGGATGATGCCATAAGAGCCATTAGTAACAATGAGGATATTGTAAAATTTACTTCTTTACTAAAACTCACAAGAGCCTATACAAAAGATGAGATTGATAATGCAATAGATTTTCTGTTGTATGTAAAGCGAACCTTGCAGGGGCATAAATATAAAATACTAAACTTTAAAGAGGCTAATAAAAAACTGAAGAGAGAAGGTGGTGCTATAGCTTCTGATAAGGGAGATGTGTATTATATTGATATAGATGGAGATGGTGTGTTTTTTCAGGCTGCTGTGGTAGTAGATGATGATTATAAGATTATTAGTATTGCTATAGGAATGTGTGACCACCCACAAAGGTTATGTTTTTTGTATCTTTAACAGTTAAAAAATAAGGCAATGGTAATAAAACCATTGTCTTATTTTGTAGAAATATGTAAAACTAACCTTATGAAACAGTTATTATATTTAATTTTAATACTCCCTTTACTAGCGATGACTCCTCCTAATAAAGAGGCAAAACAACGAAAAGTAGTAGAAGCGTATGTACATACGCTTCTCAATACTGACGAGGAGATCTTAAATATTTATGAAAACGAGGATATACAACAGATTTTCCCATCGTTTAAACTCACAAGAACCTATACAAAAAAAGAAATTGATGAAATAAAAGAATCTCTTTTGTATATAAAGCAAATCTTACAAGGACATAGATATAAGATACTAAACTTTAAAGAAGCTGATAAAAAACTTAAAACAGAAGGTGGTGCTGTAGCTTCTGATAGGGGAGATGTATATTATATTTATGATAAAGATCTAAAAGGTGTTTTCTTTCAGGCTGCTGTGGTAGTAGATGATGATAACAAGATTATCAGTATCGCTATAGGAATGTGTTTTAATCCTAAAAGATTGTGCTTCTTGTATCTTTAACAGTTAAAAAATAAGGCAATGGTAATAAAACCATTGTCTTATTTTGTAGAAATATGTAAAAACTAACCTTATGAAACAGTTATTATATCTATTACTTTTTTGTTCTTGTGCTGTGATGGCACAAGAACAAAAATATATATTGCTTGACAGTCTTACAGCTAACTTTAAGATAAAACACTATACGCTTGATACTTCTCCTTATGGACCTAGAAGAACTATTGAAATGTATAATGTGTTTTTTTCAAATTATGGTTTAAATAAGGGTGAAGATTATATAATGTTGTTTTCTATACTTCCTGACCTTAGTAGCAAAACTGATTGGGAAGAGATAGATTTTAGAAAAATAGAAAATAATCTTTTTCCTGTTAAAAAGATTTTTACAAGAGCTATCTATAAAGTATTTAGCGTTCCTGAAAAATTTAGTTTTTCTCTTAAAAAAGAAGATGATATTAGTGGGGTGAGATTAGTAAAAAAGGTAAAAGACAAGTATTATGTAGGCAAAATTATCAGAATAGATGACTTTTATTGTATAGAGGTGTCTCGTGAGATTCAATTAGCTACCAAAAATTTTATTCTTAATACCAATCAACCTATAGTACCTATTAACGTATTGAAGCAGAAATATAAAGAATTTAAGCCTTTTCAACAATTTTATTTAGATGATATTTTTGTTATACCTGATATCCTTGAAGGTGTTTACCTCTCTAATATAGAAGAAAAATGGGAGGATACTATGTATTTCTTTTATCAATATTCTTATTATGATAATAGAGGTATTGATGAGCTCGTTTATATTAAAGATAAAGGAATTGTGGCAGGAGCCTATGGCGATTATTTTTACCCAATAGGAAAGATCGATAGAACTGGCACTAAAAGGAGTGATTGGGACAAAGTAATTCACGGTGCTAAAAATCGTTTGCTTTGGGCAGAGGAGCTTAAAAAAGAATGGAAAGATAAGGAGAAAGAAGTAGAAAATTGGAAGAAAGGAAAATGAAACAGTTAATTTTATATTTATTATTTTGTTCTTGTGATGTAATGCTACAAGAACTGAAAAAGGAATGAGCAGAAGAGAGAACAAAAAATAATTATTATAAGGCAATGGTATGAAAAACTATTGTCTTATTTTTTTCAATAGAGTGGGGATTGTAAAGGTGTGTTATCGGAGAATCTCGGATAAACTCGTAAGATATCGAAGATAGGGTTATGGTATAGTTAGCTTATAGAAAGCTTATAGGAAGCTTATACGAATCTTGGAAGATTGGTATAGGAAGGGTATATAAGTAGTTAAGAATGAGGGATTAATAGCAAATATTGAAGAGTTAAAAAGTGTTAATTAGGCGAAGGACAAAGACTGGAAAAACGAAAGGTTTAAAGTGAAAAGTGGATAGAAGGGCGAAGGTGATTTCAACTTTGCCAAAATCTCAAACTTTGGCAAAGTATGTGGGGATAGTAGATAATGTGAGTTTGAAGTAGAGATGTGAGGCTGTACCTCAGAAATTAAACAAAATTGATTTCAGATTTAAAACAAAATCAAGGATGTGCCTTGTAAAATGGCTATTCAAGACTTCATTTTATACAGAAGGGTGTAGCACGATAAACAGTTCTTTTTAGCCAAGAGAGTACTGTAAAGAGGAAGTGAATAAAGCGTTTTAATTGTATGGAAAAGATGTTTGTGAGAAAGCAAAAAAGCGAATGGTGTTTTTATATGAACAAAAAAAGTATTACTTTTGCCTCACGCAAAACAATTTATTGAGAATGAAAACAGAAGAAATTATAACCATTGCCAAACAAACTATCAGTGAAGAAGCTCAGGCAGTTGCTAAATTAGTAGACTATATAGATGACGATTTTACTAAATCGATGGAGTATATATTGCAATCGAAGGGGCGTGTGGTGATTACGGGTATCGGGAAGAGTGCTATTATTGCTAATAAAATAGTGGCGACAATGAATTCTACTGGTACGCCTGCTATCTTTATGCACGCTGCTGATGCGATTCACGGTGACTTGGGCATCATACAACAGGACGATGTGGTGATATGCATTTCAAAAAGTGGTAATACGCCCGAAATAAAAGTATTGGTACCATTGCTCAAACGCGGTAATAACAAATTGATAGCGATTACTTCTAACAGAAATTCGGTTTTAGCCCAACAAGCTGATAGTGTGCTTTACGCTCACGTAGAGAAAGAAGCTTGCCCTAATAACTTAGCTCCGACGACTAGCACTACCGCTCAGTTGGTTTTGGGTGATGCCTTAGCGGTGTGTTTGCTTGAAATGAAGCATTTTGGTAGCAGTGATTTTGCTAAATATCACCCCGGTGGAGCATTAGGGAAACGCTTGTATTTGAAAGTGGCTGACATTGTAGTACACAACCAAAAGCCCGAAGTGGCTCCGGATACTGATATTAAGAAGGTGATTGTGGAAATATCGGAAAAGATGTTGGGGGTAGCTGCTGTGATTGATAATGGACGAATTGTGGGGGTAGTGACTGATGGGGATATCCGCAGAATGCTCAGTAAAACGGATAGTATAAAAGGATTGGTAGCTAAAGATATAATGAGTGCTAACCCTAAGACGATTGACTTGGAGAGTTTGGCTATTGATGCGTTACACCTAATGGAGAAGAATAAAATTACGCAGTTATTGGTAACGCGTGAAGGGCAATACGAGGGGATTATACACTTGCATAATTTGATACAAGAAGGTTTAATATAGATTTTAAGAAAGGTGAGAGAGTTGTGATGATTGTTCATTGTCAGGTATTTGGATATTATTTTGTAAAAAATATTGCAGATTATTTGGTCAGGTAAAATAATTGTAGTACTTTTGCACCTCGAATTAAAAATTAATCATTTTATTTATGAATCAATACGAAACTGTTTTCATTTTGAATCCCGTTTTATCTGATACACAGATAAAGGAAGCAGTAGAAAAGTTCGAGAATTTTCTTACTTCAAGGGGTGCAGAATTTGTAGCAAAAGAGAATTGGGGCTTGAAGAAATTAGCTTACCCAATCCAGAACAAGAAAAGCGGATTTTACCACCTCTTCGAGTTTAAAGTAGCTGGTGAAGTAATTGATGCTTTTGAATTGGAATTCCGTCGTGATGAGCGCGTGATGCGTTACTTGACTGTGAAATTAGACAAGCACGCCATTGAGTGGGCTGAAAAGAGAAGAGCAAAGTTAAACACTAAAAAAGCGTAAGAAAATGGCAGTAGAACAAAAAAAAGGAGATATCAAATATCTTACTCCGCTAAACATCGACACTTCAAAACAAAAGAAATATTGTCGTTTTAAAAAATCAGGTATTAAATACATTGATTACAAAGATGCTGACTTCCTCTTGAAGTTTGTAAACGAACAAGGTAAGTTGTTACCTCGTCGTCTTACAGGTACTTCATTGAAGTTCCAACGCAAGGTGGCTACCGCTGTGAAGAGAGCACGCCACTTGGCATTAATGCCTTATGTAGCCGATTTATTAAAATAATAACAGGAGTAGAAACTATGGAAATTATACTAAAACAAGACGTACATAATTTAGGTTTTAAGGACGATGTCGTTACAGTAAAGAACGGCTACGGACGTAATTACCTCATTCCGCAAGGATTTGCAATTTTGGCTACTCCCTCAGCAAAAAAGGTATTAGCTGAAAATTTAAAACAGAAAGCTTACAAAGAGCAACACATTATTGATGAGGCTAAGAAAACAGCTCAAGCACTTTCGTCATTGGTGGTAAAAATTATTGCCAAAGTAGGTGCTGGAGATAAGCTTTTTGGGTCAATTAATAATGGTGATTTGGCACAAGAATTAGCCAAAGCGGGTCACGATATTGATAAGAAATTTATTTCTATCGCTGGTAACACCCTCAAACGTGCTGGGAAATACAATGCTTCTATCCGTTTACACCGTGAAGTAATTGTTGATTTTCCATTTGAAATTGTAGCAGAAGTAGCAAAAGTAGAGACAAAACCTGCAGAAAAGACTGAAGAGCCCAAAGCGGAAATTGCTACTGAGCAACCTGCTGGAAACTAATAAATTATAAGGATTTAAATAGTTCATATCAATTATAATTTTTGATACCTATAAGGGAAATTTGCCTTTGTAGGTATTTTTTTTACAATAAAATTTTTGTATATTAAAAATAATGTGTACTTTTGTACCAATTTTAGCAGAATCTCAAAAAATACTATGGAATCCAAAATTAATACAATAGGTCTAACAATATGGGGTTACAAGCAGGGATGCAAGGTGTTAGCCTCACAAGGAGTTAACTTTCAGCTACAAGAAGTAAAGGACAGATTGAAAGATATCAGTGCCTTTATACGCATACACACCCCGCGTGTAGATTTTTACACATTGCAGTTTAGCAATAGTTACAAGATATACACACAATACCGTTCCTCAAAAGAAGTGAATGGACAGAGCGGTGTGTATATAGCCATTTCATTGTATATACCACATTTTTTACAATGGAGAGGGGTACGACAAGTATTGAACTTGTTAATGGATATGTACTTTGCAGAGCATATCAATTACGAGAACAATATTCCGTTACTCAATGAAAAAGAGGATATATTTCCATATTTTAATCTTCTGAGAGGGTATGAAAAGCAGTTGGTAGAGGAACCAGTAACGGCTTCTTTCGCATTAGACCAAAGCTATATGCCTAAGGTTTTCCCTTATATGGATATTTATGAGGTAGATAAATACTTCAATATGCCTTACCGTCCTGAGTTTGAGAAATATCAAGACCTTGTGTTCTTGCGCAAAGAATTTGTGGAAGACCCTCGAGCTTATAGTATTGACTTTCTCTTTCCAGAATACGCAATACCCAGAACAAGTGCCTCTACTTTCCAAACAACCAATGCAGGAGAAAGTGGTGGAGCTTCTCGGTTTTTGCCTTCTAATGCTAATATTAAGATATTAGCTTTTATGAAGAATGGTAAAGACGTGGGAGCTACCTATATGAACGAAGTCTTCTCGGACGATGATACTATTGAAGTGCTTCTTGAAAAGTCGAGATACCACGAGATGTTCTCTTATCACGATACGATTAAGAAAGCGATAAAAAGAGGTTATATCAAGAAAGTACAAAACAATTATACTTTTGATTTAATTCCGTTTGCTCCAAAAGAGTTTAAGGTGTACGTGGAAACTCCTCAACGAGAGTTTGAGAAATACATTTCGTTCTTATCATTAGAGAGTACGACTTTTAAAGCTAAGCTATACTCTAATACAAAGGGATATTACTTTTTACTAAAAGGAGATGAGGCACGTAATGTATTCAACCTTAGTTACAATGGTATTGTTTTCAAGAGTAACTATATGGTAGATGATAGGGTAGCCTTATCAGTACCTTTTGAAAAGTATCAGTTTACCATTATTTCGAGTACTATAACTTCAGTATCTCTAAAAATCAATGGTATTGTATTCAGTAAAAACTTGCGCAGTGATTCGCCCGTAGAGATTGTTTTACCGGAGAACTTATACCATTTTGAGTTTGAAAATCAAGATACAGGAAGAGTTATTAGTATATCGAAGAGCGGGGAGGTTAATTTTGATAGAGCTAAAGGAGCTTACAATCCACAAATGATTGGCTCAGAGAGTCCTGAGTTTTCTAATGGTTTATCAGTAGTAAACAGAGGAGTTGCTACCACTGAACGAGGCGAAGCGATAGAGATGAACACTAAGTCTCGTGCGTTTTGGATAAAGATTGCTTCGGCTGTTGCTTTTGTTTTAATATTAGTAGGTGTAGGCTATTGGTTTATTTTCCCGATGCTTAAAAATCCTGTGAAGGCTTATGTGGCAATCAATTCGGAGAGTGAAATAGACGAAATGCACTTCTTAACCAATATAGATGAGCGCACTTACGAGATTGAGGATTCTTATATTAGGTTAAAAAAGAGCTTGCCTATCGCTGAGACAAAATTGGTTGTTAGCTTCAAAGAAGAGGGGAAAGACACTCTGTTATTAAGTGAAGAACAACTCAATAAGTTAGCTAAAATGGTGGAAGCAAATAGCAAAGATACTCTTAAAATAGATTTGATTTCGCCTGCAATGGCATTTCTTTTGGATGTGAATAATTGGAAAGAAACTCACGCAGACCCTAAGGGAAGTCTTTTTATAGCAGAAGCCCAAAAGCGCAATTTCCTTACAGATAAATTACGACCTGAGTTTGAAAAAGCCGTATGGGAAAATTTCTTAAAGGATTTTGATTATTCTGCTTATAATAGTGAACAAGTAGATAGCCTTTTGCGTCCTTATTTAAAAGGAGGTAGTTCTGAATTAAAGTCTTATCAAACAGATTTGCAAAGAATAATTAGAGAAAGTAAAGCACGTGACCAAGTGGAAGTGGCTGTAGAAAGACCTAAGAGAGAAGAGCAACCTGCTACCAAATCTGAAGCAACTGTTGTTAATAGAAATGAAACTACAGTAGGAAGAACACCTAAAACAGTTACCCCTTCTTACAATACTGAAAGACCTGTAACTATAAGTGAGCCACGCGATCCTAAAACAGTGAAACGAGGAGAGAATACTACTCGACCTATCGCTAAAAATGTATCGCTTACAGAAACCTTTGTTACAGATATGAAACGCTTTAATTCACAGGCTTGTTCTGAAGAAGTTGTAGATAGAGTGAAAATGAATTTAAAACGTTTGGAAGGCAATGATTGGAGTGTGGTAATGTTTGAATTTAACCAAGGTAGAAGAGAGATAGAGGAACGTGCGAACCAATATAGTATGTTCTTTACAGCACTTAAAAATGGTACTTCTATTGACCAAGTTAAACCTTCTTACTTTGGAGGACAGACTAGCTTGATTAATTACCTTAAAAAAGGAACCAATTACGAATTGGTAAAAGGGAAGGCTAATCTCAAAACTTTTGCTGATATTCGCCAAGCGATTGTGAATATGGGGGTAGACCCCAAAACAATTCGCTAAGAGATATTGCTTTTTATCTTAAAATACTATACTTATGTTAGAAGTTTTCAATAACCTCGAAGCTTTACTTTAAGGCTTTTGGTTAGTAACTATTCCATTTGTAGAACAATTATAATTATAAGATAAATAATAAAAACTAAGGCGTCATCAATTTGGTGACGCCTTAGTTTTTATTACGTATTGATAGACCGAATAGCTTGTTCTAAGTTCTTCGCTAATCCAAACAGATAGTTGAACTGTTCTCCATAGAATTGTGTCTCTCGCATTGAGATAGCTGAAGAGGTATCTGTATTTTGAGGAGTGTCTATTATTTCTCTAATGGACTGATTAAATTGTTCAATAGGCGTTTTATAATCAGTTTGAGCAGTAGCCGTAGGTTCAACAAGTAACGTCAAACAGTGTTGCAAGGCTGCTATAAGACTCTCAATTGCCTCGTTGAATACCGATTTAGGAAAGGTTACTTTCTTGCTGTTCAACCTAATACCAAACGAAGCCACAGAGGCTAAGAAGGCTTGCTGTATCACGATAATCCCGTATACTGATGGATTTTTGTACTGCATAAACTTCGGCTCTTGTAACATTCGTTGGAAGGTGGTATTTAGGTTTGAGAGTGCCAACACAGCTTCTTTGCGCGATACTTTATAGGCAGTGGTAATCCCTTCTCCGGTGTTAAAAATCTCTTTTACTTGCTGTAAGTAACCAATATTAGCTTTTACTGATTTGGTAACCGCTTCCCTATAAGTATTGTGTTCCCACGTAGGCAAAATGAGATAATTACCTGCAAACGATAACCCAACACCTATAACGGTATCCAATAGGCGGTCATAAATAAGGCTATAAACATTAGGTGTAATCAGTGCAAAAATAAATATCGCACTGATAGTGATGAATATAGAGGCGTACATATAGTTCTCTTGAATCAACCCAAAAGCAATAGGCATACACAAAATAGCGACATAGAGGTACAAACTAGGGTAGGGGAGTAGGTAAATCACAGCAAACGAAGCAACCCCACCAATCATAGTGCCATAAACCCTGCTGAGTGAGCGCTCTTGGGTAATCCCAAAACCAGGACGCATAATAATGAAGATGGTAAGGATAATCCAGTAGGCATTGTTGATAGGGAATATATCACCTATGAGATAACCCAAAAATACCACAATAGATAGACGCATTGCGTGCCTAAAAAAGGTAGATTTTAAAGATATATGGTCTTTGAGCCGTCGCCACGAGTAGTTTTGGTAACTCACAAACTTGCGATAAGTACTCTCATCGCGTACCCCTGCATCGTTGCTATAATAGTTCTCAAAAATATGTCGGATATTTTCAATAGAATGATACTGACTTTCTATATAGATATAAAAATTTCGCAACAGCAAAGCACGTTCTTTATCTTCTTCCGATACTTCTGAAAGTGCTTTCAAGGCTTCGTTCTTCTCTTTGGTTTGCGCTAATAAGTCTTTTAAACAGTTGTCTAATTGTATCTTTTTGCGTGACCCAATGTATTCGGACATTTGTTGTAGCTGTCTCGATAGCTCTTTGAGGAAATCTACATAAGTTTGTAAATATTCACGATGCTCGGCAAAAGCCTTGTCCACTTTCTCATATTGTACGGGGTTGGCTAAAGCTAATTCGAAGATATCCACCAGCTCTATGAACATCAAAAATTGGCGTTGCAGGTAATCGGTTTTACCCGATTTGCTCCGTGAATCAAGTACGGCTTCACGGAGCTTTTCATATTTTTCATTGAGGCTTGTTTGCAGGTTGATGAGCTTTTTGAGTCCCTCGCTTCTGTCTTTGGCGATGAGTAAGTCAGCTCTTACCGAAAAAAACTCTGCCGTAAGAGCAAAGCACTTCCCTAACAGCTGTTCACTGTACAAGCGCGGACGTATTTTTAGGAATATATACACTAATACACTGTACCACAAACCTCCTAATAACACACAACCACTGTACAAAACAATACCCCACCCTGTTTGCAAGTGGGCTAAAGTAGAGGCTATCTCAAATAATCCCGCGAAAGCTACCATTGTAGCGCGATGTCCGTATAACGAAATATAAGCGTTTCCGAAGGTGAGTAGAAATATGGTAGGCAGTAACAAGTATTCGTAAGGAGCCGTGAGGTTTACCAAAGTAGAACTGATAGTTGCTAGTAATGTTGCTATGAAAAGACCACCATAGAGGTGTTTTTGATTCCCTGGAATATCGCTGGGCGAAATTGCAACAATACTCAAAGCTATGGGTAAGCCAATATCCATTAGGTCAAACCAATAGCCCAACCCTAAGGGAATAAGCACCGCAATGGTTTTGAGGCACCCTTTGAAGAAAGAAAAACTTTTAAAGAATGATATGATGGAGGTATACATTTTTTACATATATTTGCGGGCAAAATTACAAAACTAATGGCAAATAACCATCTGATAACTGAAATATTAAAGGCAGGAAAGGTAATTCTATACCCCACCGATACCGTTTGGGGTTTGGGGTGTGATGCTACAAATCCTGAAGCGGTAGCTAAGATTTTCCAAATAAAACAACGCAGTGAGAGCAAAAGCCTCATCATTTTAGTGAGTGATACAGAGATGTTACAGCACTATGTAACAGATATACCTCCTAAGGTGCTTACCTATCTTCAAACCTTGCAAGAGCCTACCACTATTATTTATAGTCACCCTTTGCATTTGGCTAAGAACGTGATAGCTGCTGATAATACAGTGGCCATTAGGGTCGTGCAAGATGTGTTCTGCCAACAGATGATTGCCGATTTTGGCAAACCTATAGTCTCTACCTCTGCTAATATCAGTGGAGAGCCAACACCTTTGTATTACCAACTCATTAATCCCCAAATTATTGCGCAATGTGATTATGTAGTACCTTACCGTCAAGACGATACTCAAATAAAAAATCCCTCACGTCTGATTAGGTTTGATACAGACGGAGAGATTCAAATATTAAGATAAATAGTAAGTTACTCTACTATTTTCACAGGTGTTCCGTTATCTATATTAATTTGTCCACTGGTAATCACTTCTTCACCAACAGTAAGTCCGCTGATGATTTCTACCTTATCACCAAAATTGCGACCGCTTTTCACATTTGCCATTTCAGCTTTAAGCACCTCCTGACCTTTAGCATTTTTGCTACTTACTATTTTGAAAATTTTATTTTGGCTCACACTACCCACGAAAGCAGAATGAGGTACCACAAGAGCTGTAACCTCATCATTACCACTGCCGAACTGTGCAGTCGCATACATTCCCGCTTTTAGCTTTTTATCTTTGTTGGCTACCAATATTTCTACGGGGAATTTGAGAGCTCCATTAGATTTCGGTGCGATAAAAATAATCTTTCCGTCTATTAATTCTGAGGAAGTACTAGGTTTTATTTTAACAACATCCCCCACTTTTAGTTCTCCTACTTGACTTTCATCTACGGTAATTTTCAATTTCAAATTGTCGATATTTACCACGTTGAATAACGTCTGTCCGGCACTTACAAGTGTTCCTTCTTCTACCTCTTTGCTAGTTACAATCCCGTTGATTTTACTACGTACCGCTGTATCACCCGATACAATAGCTGCCGAATTGTAGTTTGCTTGGGCGTTTTTGAGTTGCAAGCGCGCTTGTTCCAATTGTTGAGCGGTAACTCCTCCTGTTTGGTAAGCACTTTCAAAGCGCTTTAAATCCGATTTTGCAGTTTCGAGTACCGCTTTGGCATTGTCTAACTGCACATTGGTTCTGTCGGCTTTTGTTTGTGCCAATACTTGCCCTGCTCTCACAAAATCACCCTCTTTTACGTAAATTTTTATGACTTGTCCTCCTACTTCTGAAGATACATTCAGGTCTTGTTCCGCTACAAAAGTACCGTTAGCCGTAAAAAGGTCGGCTACTTTTTCTTCTGTTACTTTGGCAGCACGTACGGCTACTTGGGCTTCTTTTTGGGCTACAATAGCTACCTCTTCAGCATTTTTTTGTTTGTTAGAATATAGGCGGAGCCCCATTAATCCTACAAGGACTATTATGATAACTGTAGTAATTATTTTTTTCATTTTTCTTAAATTACTGTATTAAGTGTTCTAAATCGGGGGCAAAGGTATAACAAAAAAACTTAATAAACAAAAAAAGTTTCCATATTTTTACCTTCATTCACTTTTTTCTCATTCTTCATTGGGTTGTTTTATTTGCTATTAAATGAAGTGAACGCTCACTCTATCAAGGTAATTGATGTCTAATAAAGAAGAAGCTCCCCCTACTGTATGAGTATCACTTTTGTAAACACTACACTGCAAATAGTCGAGGTCGTTAAACAGAAGCATTCGTTTTCCATCAGGAGCGCGAAGGTCGAGAGGAACACTAAAATCAATAAATTCGCTGTATTGGTTATAAATCTTTTTGAAAGTATACATATTAAAGATAACCTCAAAAGCTCTATTCTGCCTTATTTCTTCAAATAATTTCCTACTGATATTGCTCACCGCATTGCCATAGTGGTCAATATAAATAATCGTACCGTAAACGAAACGTTTATCAGCAGATATCTCTGGTTTAAAATGAGTAGCCTCTAAATACGTATCGGTTTTCTTGCCTATTTTGTTAAGGGGGATATTTTCGCATATTTTCTGGGCAATCAAAGGGAATGAATACAGCGTAGGGAAAAGTTCAGTGCTTTGTTCGCCTTTTATTTCATACAGTTCAGCGTTCTTTTTATCTTCTGCTAAAAGATGAAAAATACCGTTATCAGCCCCGATAAAATAATGCCCGTTCAGTTTCATTACCATATGCCTTTTCTCAGGAGTGCGCTCCGCATCTACCCCTATGATATGTATACTTCCTTTTCGGTAATGTACGTAAGCATTCTTTAAGATGAAGGCAGCTTGAAACACATCAAAAGGTGATATCAAATGCGAGATATCTACCACGCAAGCTTCGGGGCACTTACTATAAATAGCACCCTTTACAGCTCCCACCGAGTAATCTCGTAAACCAAAATCAGTAGTTAATGTAATGATTTTCATTCCTTTTGTTATAATGATATCAAGTTTAAAACAGCATAAATATATAAGTATGAAGTTAACTTACCTCCTTTAAATCTGCAATAATCAATCCTTAAGCTTCCCTCCATTATCCTTCATCATTTCTTCGTCATTTGTTTGCCCTTCCTTCGTTATTTATTTATCTGCCCGTGCGGCTCGCACCGTCATTTGTTCGTTCTTCCTTCGTCTTTTGTTCGTCTTTTGTTCGTCTTTTGTTCGTTCTTCCTTCGTCTTTTGTTCGTCTTTTGTTCGTCTTTTGTTCGTCTTTTGTTCGTCTTTTGTTCGTCTTTTGTTCGTCTTTTGTTCGTTCTTCCTTCGTCTTTTGTTTATCTGCCTGTGCGGCTCGCACCGTCTTTTGTTTATCTGCCCGTGCGGCTCGCACCGTCATTTGTTTATCTGTTCTTGTGGCTCGCACCGTCTTTCCTATAAGTTTTCTATAAGCTTCTCCCAAATTAACCATTAACCATTAACCATTAACCATTAACCATTAATCATTAATCATTAATCATTAACCATTATCTTTTACCTCCAATCTTACTCCCTTTAATTCTTCAATTTGTTGTAATAGCCTATGAATAATCTCCAACCCAGCCATATTCACATCAAGGTCGTAATGCCAATTAGTAAAACGTTCAAAAGCCGAAAGCTGGTCGTAATGCAGGTAAGTAGTGTTGTCAATCACTTCCGTTTCTATAAGTCCACTTGATTCTAAATCGTCAAAGAATGTGATTTCTATATTGTACAAACGAACGATGTCTTCTCTTGAAATTCTATCTTTCATAATTATGAATTTTTAAGTTGTTCAAATAATGCTTTTTGTTGTTCCGT